>NZ_JAFCMA010000010.1:0-238079 GCF_018130125.1 Bradyrhizobium sp. AUGA SZCCT0177
TGCCAAATCCCGTCCCGACGGATGGAACGCAGGCAGGCTGGCGCTGACAGCCAAGATGCCGGACGGATGGATCGCTGCGAACGACGGCGAACACCTCGACAGCATGATCGTAACCCTTGATCAGCTGCTTTCCGATCGAGGCCAGCGGGATGCGATCCCTCACCTGTTCGGTGACAACGGGGTCGACCAGTATCTCGGCGTCGTCAGCCAGACTGCAAAGCCGTGATGCCAGATTGACGACGTTTCCGATCGCCGTGTAGTCGACACGCCCGTGATAGCCGAGGGTACCGACGGTCGCGGGTCCCATCGCGATGCCCACGCCGAAGCCCACGGTGCAGCCACCGGCGGACCAGTTGTTGGCAAGGGATTGCACCGCGGCCTGCATGTCGATCGCAAGCCTGATGCCGCAATGCGCCGGGTCCTCGCACCTGACCGGCGCGTTGACCAGAACCATCACGCCGTCACCGGCGAAGCGTATCAGGGTGGCGGCATGGCGTGCGGTGACCGCGCCAATGGCTTCGTAATATTCCCTCAGCACGGCCAGAATGGCCTCGGGCTCGGCGCGGGCGGAAAACGCGGTGAAGCCGCGCAGATCGCCGAAAATAGCAACCACGTCACGGCGCTGTCCATCCAGCAGCCGCGGATCGGAGTGTTCCACCAGTTCGGCGACCTGTGGGGCAAGGAATTGCTTCAGGCGATTGATGCGCTCGGATTTCTGCTGTGATGCCCCGAGCTCCTCCGCCATCTGGTTGAATCGGACTGCCAATTGCTCCAGTTCGTCGCGGCTTTCGATTGCGATGCGATGATCGAGCTGTCCCATCCCGATCCGTTCTGCGCCCTCCTCGAGCTTGCGGATCGGCACCCACATGCGGGATGCACGCCAATAGGCGAGCACCAGCGCAAAAACGGTTCCGATGGCGATGAACATCAGGGAACGCCACAGCGTCGCGCGCATGGATTCAAACGCCTCCACGATCGGCTGCTGGGCAATCACGGTCCAACCCACATTCGCGGCAGGTACCGACAGCGCGACGAAATCTCTCCCGTCATCGCCTGTGGTGACGACCGCCGACCCATTCGCAGCTGACACAACCGATTTGAGCCGGCTGAACTCGCCTGACCCGGCGCCACTGCGCAGCACCAGGCTGATGTCCGGGTGGGCAATCAGGCGTCCTCCGTCATCGACGACAAGGGCGTGGCCGGTGTTGCCGATCTTGATCGCCGCGATGACATCCCAGATCAGTTTCAAATTGATGTCGGCAACGACAATTCCGGCGGCCGCGCGGTTTCCCGCGACGGCGATCCGCATGTATGGCTCTGAATCGCGCTGATATCGCACAGGACCGTACCAGACCCGGTTCGCGCGCGCTCCCACCACCGCGGGATCACTAGACATGTCCGTACCTCGACCGGTCCGGTTCAGACTCATCCTGGATACGAACACGCGTTCGGTGCCGGCCGGGTCAACCAGCGACACCGAAACGATCGCCGGCACCTGCTGCAGCAGCCGCAGCCCGTCGACCCTGCGCCGGTCGTCCTCGCCCTGGGTCCAGGGAAACTGCACGAGCCAGCCGAGCTGATCGCGTATGCCATCGGTAAAGGTCTGGATCCGGTCGGCTGCAGCGCGCGCCTCGATCTGAAGCACTTCATTGAGATGAAGACGATGGTCGCGAAAGGCGAACCAGGCTTCGATCACGGAGCCAAGTGTGAGCGGCACCACCACTGCGACAAACAGTGTGATGAAGTATTTGACGAACAGGGAGCGGCGCGGCCGGGTCACGCTGATGGCGCCCGGCAACTGGAGCTCCAAGTCACGATGAGATGTGCCGGCCTCATTCGATCACCTTGTTGGCGCGAAACAGGATGGAGGATTTGTCCAGGTCGATGCCGAGTTGCTCAGCCGTCCTGAGATTGACGACCAGCTCGAATTTGGTCGGTTGCACAACGGGAAGCGTGGCGGGGCTTTCGCCGCGCAGGATCCGGTCGGCGTAGGTCGCAAGCGCGAAATAGGTCGCGCGCTGGTTCGCGCCATAGCTGATAAGCCCGCCCGCGTCGCAATACTCGCTCCATCCGAACATCGAAGGCAGCCGATGCTTGATGGCGAACTGGGCGATCTTGGCGCGGTGCACCAGCGTGAGAACATCCGGAAAGACGAGCAACCCATCCGGGTGTGCGTCACCCACCAGTCCAAGCGCGTGGTCCAGCTCGTTCGCGCCGGCAAAGGGCACATAAAGCAGCGTAATGCCGAGCTGACGGGCGGCGTCCTGGGTCGCGCGCCACTCCGACTGTTCGCCCGGATGAAGGGAATTCGAAAGTACTGCCAGGGAGCGCAGGGTTGGAAAGATTTCCTTCAGCAGCTCCACCCGCTTTCCCGCCACATCAAGCGACAGGAAGGTCGAGCCGGTGAAATTGCCGCCCGGTTCCCCGAGACTCTTGACGAGGCCGAGCGCCACCGGGTCGCCGCTCAGGGCAAACAGGACCGGAACATCCGTTACCTCCGTCAGCGCGCGGGTCGCGGGGCCGCTCGACACGGCAAGGTCGACGTTGCCGCGGCGAACGTTCGATACCACCTCGCGCAGCGCCTGCGGATTGCCGGGCGCATAGTGCAATTCCAGGGCAACGTTCTTGCCCTCGACATAGCCCCGCGCGCGCAATCCTTCGCGGAACCCGTCGAGGAACGGGTCGGGCTGGGACCCGGTGGAAACCCAGAAAATGCGATAGATCCTTGTTGGATCATGAGCCAGTGCGGCGACCGGCCAAGCCATCGCAGCACCGACAAGCGTTATGAAATCTCTTCGTTTCATGCTGGCCACCATGGCCCAATCCGGCTTTCCAAGCTTCGAGCCGGCATTCAGATGAGCTGCAGATAACCTTGATTTTTCCCTTTTTTGGGCGGCTCGGGGTGCCGGGGCGTCCTCGGCCCAAGGTTCCAGCTGCGACGTCCCTACTCCACCCCATAGCGCGTGAAGTGATCGCCGATGCCGGCCTGGATGGTCCTGGCCGCCAAGATATCGCTATCGCTGCCGGCCTTGTCGCCCTTCCTGAGCTTGGCAAGCCCGCGCCCATAGAGCGCGCTCGCCAGCTTCGGCTCGGTTCGCAGCGCAGAATCATAATCATCGATCGCCGCGTCGAGCTGGCCCATCTTCAGATGGACCAGCCCACGCGAGTCGTACGTTTCGGCATTGTTCGGTCCCGACTGAAGCGCCTTGTTGCAGTCCGCCAGCGCGGTTTCCAACGCCCCGAGGACAGCACGTGTCCAGCACCGCCCGCTCCATCCGGCTGCCAGATCGGGCTGAAGGCGAACCGCCTCGTCATAGTCCCGCGCCGCGCGGTCGTACGCGTGCTTCTTCAGGTAGATTCCCGCACGGTTGGCGAAGGCTCTGCCGTAGTTGGGATTGAGCTTGATCGCCTGATCGAGAGATTGGATGGCGAGGTCGTATTCGCCCTTTTTCAGGTAAATTACACCCCGGTTGTTGAACGGCTTGGCATCGCCGGGATTGAGCTTGATCGCGGCATCGAAATTAGGGATGGCGCGGTCGTAGTCGCTCCTTGAGGCATAGGCATTGCCACGATTGTTATAGGCAACAGCCAGGGCTGCCGTCGTGAGTTGACCCGATCCGATAAGCGCCGTGCAAGCATTGATCCGACGCTCGAGCGACGCGCGATGCGAACCGTTGCACAATTCGAGATTCCCGAGATAGCCATCCGGCTTCGGGTTCTGTGCCGCCGCCGGTGATCCGAACAGCAGCAAGGCGAGGATCGGCGCCAGGCCGAGGACAATGCGCCCGCTTGCGCTGGATTCCATGTCAGGCTTCCGATTTTGGAACGAGAGATCGACGGTCGACCGCCCTAGCACCCCCGACAAATTTTCAGATTTGATCCGGGAGGCGTTGGTTCGGATGGCGCCGCCGCCGGTCTCCCCGGCTTTCGCGTGACCTTGCTCTTGCCCTCTTCAATGAGGGTGGAAAACTTGAATGTCCCGTCGTCCGACATTTCGACGTGTGGCGTAGTGCCTCGAATCCCCATTGTGGCGACGGGGGTATCGACCTTCATATCGCCGGTCTTGGCGACCTGGCCGGCAACAAACGTGAAGGTTCCCTTGGTCAGACTGAGCAAGGTCTTGTTGGACTTCCCGTTTGGGTCATACACGAACTCGCTCAAGGCCATGCGCGCGTTGCTCGACAGATTGAATGCTGTGCCATCCGTAAAAGTAATGCCGACCCGGCCGTCGGCGCCGGTCGCGACCACATCGCCCTCATAGACGACATCACCAACCTTCGCCTGCGCGGCTTGAGCGTCGGCACGAACCTGAATGACGGTCGCACCGGCACGTTCGATGGTGACCGAACCTGTCGCGACAACGACTTTTCCAATCGGTTTGGACGCGACATCCTGAACCGCGGGCGTCGCAGAACCGCGTTGCGCCTGGGCCGGGCCCGGGAAAGATCCGGCGATCGCCAGAGCGAAGCCTGTCAGCAAAACCGCAATCTTATGGTTGCACATGATCGGCCCTTCCCGAGCAAATCTCGTTCGCGCGGCCACACCGGTTCCTTGAACCGCCGGCCAGGGCAAAATGGATGCGATTGGATATTATGCCGGACCGGCCGCTTCGCGCCACCTCCCCCAAAAGGAGTACCCCTTTTGCGTCGCCGGCTTTGTGAAGACTTTCATAATCTCTCCCACTGGATTGGGCTATTTTGGCACAGGAGATTTCGACGGTCAGTCTTTGGCTGACCGCGCCAAATGTTTTGACCTGAATGCAACAGGCAGCGGCAGGCCGGGACGGAACTCATGTTCACAGGGTCCCACGCCGAAACCGGGGACGATCGTAACGCGGCAGCGGAGCGGCTTCCCCGCGTCATCGGCAATGTTCGGACGGAAGCCCGTAGCGGCCCCCTCGGCCAGGGGGCAAAGAGCGATTGTCCCCAAGCCAACAGACCATTTCCTGCCATTACTGGCCGCACGCACGCCCGGTTCGGCATGCTGTGGCTCACAGCGCTGACCTTCTCCACGATGAACGAAGCCGGAGCCGCGGACCCGAATGTCGTTTTCCTGGACGACGGCAGCATAACCTACAAGGATATGGAGCACGGAAGCTTCGAGCTTGTGACCAAGGAGCCCATCCCGCGGCACTTCTTCGTTGAGGATCCCGGCGAAACAATCGTCCTGCGCGCCGAAGGATCCTCGATCAATATCAGCCGGGTGACAAATTCCTCCTCGCGAATGGCGGAGTTGCAGGCAGCCCAGCAGGAAGCGCTCGCCACCCTTGCGAAAGGCATGGAGTCAACGGGGTCGAGCACACCTCCTTTGGTCGATCGGCTGCCGGTGCAACCGATCAATTTTATCGAGACTGACGTCCTCACCCCAGCGGGGGATTCGCTCCTGCCGCTGCCGGTGCCCAACTTCCCGGTCACCGAAATTATTACCGCAGCCATCCCGCCTGTCCCGCCGACGCTGAACGCCGTGGCAGGGCCGACCGAAATCGACACCTCGGCGTTTGACACCTTCACTGCGACGAGCGGCACTTTCGTCGCCAGCACTACCAACGGCGACACACTGACTTACGGCATCAGCGGCGGGACCGCCGGCGGCACGGTACTGGATGGGGAGACATTCGATGTCTCGCAGACGGGCCCCTACGGCACGCTTTACGTCGACAGCACGACCGGCGATTACACTTTCGTTCCGGACAGTCACGCGATCAATGCGCTGACGGAGCCGACGACCACGAGCTTCACCATCACGGTGTCTGACGGCACGCTCGCAGCCAGCCAGACCTTCACGATAGCCATCAACGGCGCCAACGACGCGGCCATCATTTCCGGTGCCGCGACCGGTTCAACGGTCGAGGCCAGTGGCGTCGCCAACCGCGCGCTGGGCATGCCGACCGTGACCGGCACGCTCACGAACACCGACGTCGACAATCCACACGATACCTTCACGGCGATCGAGACGCCCACTGCGAGTGCGGGCGGTTACGGCAACTTCGCCATAACGGCGAATGGCGTGTGGACCTACACGCTCGACGAGACCAACAGCGCGGTGCAGGCGCTCAATGTCGGCGGCACACTGACCGACACCTTCACCGTGACCACCGTCGACGGCACCGCCAAATTGGTCACGGTCACCATCCAGGGCGCCAACGACGCGGCCGTCATTTCCGGCGCCACGGCCGGCGCGGTGATCGAGGCGGACAGCGCAGAGCACGGCACGCCGGGAGCGACCGGCACGCTTACGGACACCGATGTCGACAACACGCCGAACAGCTTCACGCCGGTTGACTCGCCGACCGCGAGCGCGGGCGGCCATGGCAGCTACACGTTGACGGCGGACGGCGTGTGGACCTACGCACTCGACGATTGCGACCACGCGGTGCAGGCACTCAACATCGGGGACACGCTGACCGATACCTTCACCGTGACCACCATCGACGGCACAGCGCAGGTGGTGACGGTCGCCATCCAGGGAACGAACGACGCGGCCATCATCTACGGCACCACAACCGGGTCGGTGACCGAGGCTGGTCACCATGAATACGGCAAGGCGACCGCGTGCGGCACACTCACCGACACCGACATCGACAATACGCCCAATACCTTTACGGCCGTCAGCGCGCCGACTGTGAGCGCGGGCGGCTATGGCACCTTCACCATGACGGCGGATGGCAAGTGGACCTACACGGTCGACGACAACAACGGCGCGGTGCAGGCGCTCAATAGCTGCGACACGCTCTGCGACAGCTTCACGGTCACAACCATCGACGGCACCGCCCAGGTGGTGAAGGTCACCATCCAGGGCGCCAACGACCCGGCTGTCATTTCCGGTAGCACAGCCGGTAGCGTGATCGAGGCTGCTTGTCATGAATACGGCCAGCCGGTCGCGTGCGGCACGCTCACCGACACCGACGTTGACAATACGCCCAATACCTTCACGCAGGTTTGCTGGCCGGAGGCGAGCGCGGGCGGCTACGGCACCTTCACCATGACGGCGGCCGGCGTGTGGACCTACACGCTCGACAACGCGAACTGCACCGTGGAGGCGCTCAATAGCTGCGACACCCTTTGCGACAGCTTCACGGTCACAACCATCGACGGCACCGCCCAGGTGGTGAAGATCACTATTTACGGCACCAGCGACGGATTCGACTTCAAGGCGTCGGCCGCCGGTGACTCGTTCCAGTTCAACGACGAGATTTCCGGCTTTGGCGGTTCAAACGTCATCGATCCCCTTGATGTGGACTTTGCCCAAGCTGCAATCAGCCAAAGCGAAGATGCCGCAGGAATCAACGGACAGCTGGCGACGTCGGCGGGAGCACAAATGCTTGCGCAATCACTGTCAGGAAATCCCGCTGATGACAATTTCGGTTTCGCTCTGGAGCCGTTGGCGAGCGTCACCGCTTTTCATGCGCCGCACGACCTGATGGTGTGATGGCTTCCGAAACCGTGGCGTCAAGTCGTGCCGGAGATGCCGGCGATTCCCATCGAGGCGCGAGATAAACAGTCAGCAAACACGGATCCCGTATATCGCTGCGCTGATGCAGGCTGCTCGCTGCGCGCCTTCCGAGGAAACCAGGCTTCTCCGAAAGGCGCTGCAGGACTTTTACTTGGTGGCTTTTACTTGGTGACCTTGTCGACCACCGCATCGATGCCCATGCGGATCGCGGTGCCGGTGGCGAAGGCAACCACGACGACCGGGATCCAGATGAATCCGCCCGAGACGGAGTCGAGTTCGGCAGCATTCAGTTCGCGCGCTTCAGTGTTCAGCTTTGTCATATCAGTCTCTCCCGTTGTCGGTGGAAGGACTGTCCCCGCCACTCGTAAGAGATCGATAGTCCGCGGCGCGCCAGGCCGCTGTGTCGGACATCACACTCAAGTCGGTGGGTGGAACGGGTGTAGAGCACGGCCCGATCAAACCGGAATCCGTGATGCTGTCGCACCATCTTGATCCCGCGCAGGCCTTGGCCGCCAGCGAAGGGCGCAACCTGTTTTGGCGCAAACGCCACAGAATCGTGAAGCCGCTACGGATTGCGACGGCTCGGCCCGCGCATTACCTCGCACAATACGGTTTGCCTGGAGCAAATGTAATGCGCGCTGTTTTGGCCTTGGGCCTTTTGATCGCCCTCTGTGCTTCTGCCAACGCCGCAAAGGTGCAGCACTCCAAATCGCCTGCGGGCCAGTCGCGCTCGGCCCAACCTGTTGCTGCCACCAAGGGCTATGCCGTTCCCGGTTGGACCGACGCACAGACGCGGTATTGGATGGACAGCTTTCACGGCGGAACGGATTGACGCCGAGCGGCACTATATTTTTTCCGGCCGGCGTTAGTGCCAAAGCTTCCACCCATGCTGCAGTCCGTAGGACGGGTGGAGCGACAAGCGTTCGCCGAACGCGCGTCGCGCCCGGGTTTTGCAAATCTCTCGCCTGATGGAGGGCGTGGGGAATGCCGGGCGCCCGCAACCCAAAAGCCGACTTGACTATCCGCGCATCACCGCATTGGCCTTCTCGGCGGCGGCGGTCATGGCAATCTTCGCCGATTTCGCTCCCGAGACGACTTCATTCACGCCGATCATGAAGGCGTCCATGATGGGTCTCGATTGCGGATGGAAAAGTATAGCCTTCGCGCGGTCGACGTCGGCATTTTGCAAGTTGGTCAGCGCCGCTGCGGCGGCCTGCGGGCCGAACGCCTTCTTGAAGCCCTCGCTCGACCAGGCCGACAGGCGTGTCGTCGCGAGCCCCGCCGCTGCGGTCTGCAGCGAGGTCGCCTTGCTTGTCGCCCACATCAGAAACAGGAAAGCGGCCCGCTTGTTTCGCGATTTGGAATTGATGCACGCCTGCCAGTGCGACATGAAGGGAACGGATGCGTGCCCGGCTGCATGCGGAAAAGCTGCAAACTCAGCCTGCCTCGTCACGCGACTCTTGGCCGGGTTGGAGATGTCGGTCGCAAAGTTGCTGCTGTCGATGGCCATTGCCGTCCTTCCCTGCAGGAAGTCGTCCAATACGTGGTACCATTCATAGCTGCCGACGCCGACCGGCCCGGCCTGGCTGAGCAGCTGTCCGAACATCTCGACGGCCGCGATCGCCTCCGGGCTCGCGAACGCGGCCTTCTTGTCCTTGACCATGTGCCCACCGTAAGAGAACACGAAGCTCATGGCCGGCACGGACGAATTGCCGCCGGCCTGCGCCCGCATGGCAATCCCGGACATCTCGTTGGTCTTGAGCGTCTTGGCGCCGGCAAGCAGTTCTTCGAAAGTCTGGGGAACCGGCAGATTCTTGGCTGCCCGCGCATCGCCGTTGAGGAACAAGGTCACCGCCTCGGAGGTGATCGGGACGGCGTAACGTTCGCGGTCCGACCACAGCGGAAAGGCGCGGGCGGTCTTGAGAAGGTCGCTCTCGTCGTACCAGCCGAGATCAGTCAGCGACTTGTCGGAATAATAGCCGTTCAGCGGCTCGAGCCATCCTGCCGCGATGCCCTGGCCATAGGTCGTCCACATGAAGACGTCGGGGGTGCTGCTGCCACGGTTGAGCTGTATCGGCAGTGCGCCCAGATACGCGGTCTCCAACCGGAAGTCGGTAGCGACGATGATACCGGTGAGCTTGGTGAAGTCCCACAAAAGCGGAGTGATCGCGTTCGACCAGGGATGAATTGCTCCCGCGAGCGTGATCGTCTGCCCCGCAAATTGCTTCCAATCAATCGCAGCCCTGGCATAGCTCGCGGCGGCATCCTCCGCAAAACCCCACCGCGGCAGCATGGCGAGGGCCGGCAATGTCGCCCCCGCCGCGCCCAATCCTTTGACGAAGCTCCGCCGGCTGGCCGAGCTTGGACTGCTCGGAAACTTTTCACCTGTAGCCAAGTGGTTTGGAGCCAAATGGTTTGGAGACAAGTGGTTTGGAGCCATGTGGTTGCTCCTGCCGGGGGATCTGCCTTCACAACAAGCGGTCGGGGCCTTACCCGTGACGTTCTGGCCCCTTGCGTGTAATCTGCACGGTGGAGCTTGCCGGTTCCCGTCGCATCCCGCGGACCGCGGCTATGTTTTCATTATACTAGCAATGTTCTGCGTCGGCATCAGAAAATAATCGCTCACGCGAGCATCGAAGCAGGCCAATGTCAGTCACTCTAAGCCAGTCCTCTCGGTGGTTTGCTCGTCCGCTGGCGCTGGTGGTCGCGGTTCTTCTAACTGTGGTTGTCGCGACCGGGTTTCTCGGCTTCAGATATTGGCAGGAGCGACAAGCGGCAGATCTCTTGTTCGAGCGTGGTCGCCAGGTGCTCGAGACGCTGGATCGGCTGCGGACAGTCATCGCCGACGTGGAGGCCCAAAGGCGCGGGTATCTGCTGACTCTGGACCCCTCATATCTCAAGGCCTACGGCGTCTCCGACGAAAGCGTGCGCCGCGACGCCCACGCGCTCCAGGCTCTGGTAGCGAGCGATCCATTGCAGAACCATCGTGCGGGACATCTGGCGCTGACCGTTGCAGCAAAGCTGCGCGAGATCGATGACATCGTCAATACTGCCCGAACCAGTTCTGGGCCGGCAGCGCTGGCGATGATCCGCAGCCTGGACGAGATCCGGTCGCAAATCGACCAGATGGTGGACCACGAGCGCTTCCTGCGCGTGGATCAAGAGAGGCGCGCCAAGGCACTCGAACAGCGCAAAGCCTGGCTGATCGCTACGGCTGTCGTCGTTGTCGCGGTCCTGGCAGGGGCAGCGCTGGCGCTCGCACGGTTCGAAGCGAGGCGCCGGCGAAAAGCGACAGAGGAGAATGTCCAGCTCCAGAGCGAAATCGAAGAGCGTGACAGGAAGATCCGGCGCCTGGTCGACGCCAACATCATCGGGATCATCATCTGGGAAGTCGACGGGCGCATTCTTGAGGCCAATGACGAGTTTCTCCGCATGGTGGGATATTCCCGGGAGGACCTCACCGCGGGTCGCCTGCACCGGACATCCCTGACACCGCCGGAATGGCGCGACCGCGACGCGCGTACCGTGGCAGAGCTGAAGCGGATCGGGACGGCCCAACCGTTCGAGAAAGCGTACTTGCGGAAGGACGGAAGCCGCGTCCACGTGCTGATCGGCGGGGCGATGTTCGAAGAAGGTACAAATCAAGGTGTTGGCTTTGTCCTCGATCTGACCGAGCGCAAGCGGGCGGAAGAGGCGCTGCGGCAGAGCGAAGAGCGCTTTCGCACCCTCGTGCAATTCTCGTTCGATGTGTACTGGGAGACCGACACGCAGCATCGCTTTACGCACCAGGAGTTCGCGGAGAGCCTTACCGATGCACCGGCGTGGGGCGCCGAGCTCGGGAAGACGCGCTGGGAAGTGCCTTACCTGGAGCCTGACGCAGAGGCCTGGCGCAAGCACCGGGAGATGCTCGATGCCCACCTGCCGTTCCGTGATTTCGAGCTCGCGCGCCCTGCCCCCGACGGCAGCAAGCGTTACGTGTCCGTCTCGGGGCTGCCGATGTTTGACGAGACGGGGCGCTTCGTCGGCTACCGCGGCGTCGGACGGCACATCACCGAACGCAAGCGGGCCGAAGAAGCCTTGCGCTCCGCGCAGTCGGAACTCGCCCACGCCAATCGCGTCGCCACGATGGGCCAGCTGACGGCCTCGGTCGCCCATGAAGTCAGCCAGCCGATCGCTGCGACCGTGCTCAACGCCCAGGCGGCCTTGCGCTGGCTAGGCGCTCAGCCACCGAACCTCGGCGAGGTTCGGCAGATCCTCGGTCAGATCACGGGTGACGGCAAGCGTGCCGGCGACGTCATCGGCTGGATCCGGGCCCTCATCAAGAAAGCTCCGCCGCGGAAGGAGAGCCTGGAGATCAACCAGGCGATCCTCGAGGTCATAGCCCTGACCCGCGGCGAAGCAGTACAGAACGGCGTCTGGGTGCGGACGCAACTCGCAGATGGCTTGCCGCTCATTCAGGCGGACCGGGTCCAGCTGCAACAGGTGATCCTCAACTTGATCATCAACGCCATCGAAGCGATGAACGGCGCCAGCGAGGGGACGCGGGAGTTGCTGATCAGCACTGCCGCAGATGCCTCGAACGGCGTGCACGTCAGCTTGCGGGATACCGGTCCGGGACTGGATCCGGCGAGCCTCGAGCACCTCTTCGACGCATTCTTCACCACCAAATCCAGTGGCCTCGGCATGGGACTAAGCATCTGCCGTTCGATCATCGAAGCGCAAGGGGGACGGATTTGGGCCGACGCGAATAAACCTTGCGGCGCCGCCTTTCATTTCACCCTGCCCTTGGAACGCGAAGAGACCGCTGCTGCCGAGCACGCCGGCCCAATGCAGGCGGTATGAAATGCTGGTCCGGGGAGCGAGCCGTCCTCGGCGGCGAAAGCGCCTGCTGCGATCGCGGGCGTTAGCGGAAGCCCAACAGCCCGCTTCCCTCGTCCGCTTCCTTACCGAGATCTCATTCCGCATACCGCTGCGCTCGTGCGGGCTCGCTTACCAAGGGGATTGGGTTTCGCAAAGGGCTCCGCCCATCCTTTTCAGCGTCCGCTAATCAAGAGCCTGCGAGGCTCGACCGACCCATTCGATTGAAATCCCGCGCCGTAGAGAGATCGCCAAAATGTTTCTGTGCCCGAACTGTCGTCCAGCCATGGAATTTCATCCCGGAGCTTGTGAGAAATCGGAACGCCGGAAAGGCCGATCTGATTTAGCGGCGAATATCCGGCATCGACGATTTCAATCGTCGCTCGCACCAGCTTCAATCCGTGTCCCGCCGGGGCAACCAATTCCACATTCTTCGGGTCATTCACGTTTCGAAGCCTCACCATGGGTGGCACTGACCCGAGCGGGACCTCGCGCCGGCCCTCCAACGCGCCAATACGGCCGAGTTCTTCCACCCCGACACCCCCGCTCGTAACACCGTAGAGGACCGGCAGGACGTACTCCGGCCTCCGCTGATCCCCGCCCGGCGCGAGCAGCGCGAGCAAGGTGTCGCGCTCACCCAGATCGACCCAAACGGCCTCACCACGAACCTCCGCAACCATACTGGCGGAAGCGCCCAGGAATTGTGGATTCTTCCGGTAGGAGACCTCGCTGACGTTCGAACCGGTTTTTCGTTCGCCGTTCAACTCCACTTCAAGCGTCAAGCGATATCGTACGGTGACGCTCGGAAAGGCCGTCATCCAGAGCACGACAACGCCGGCGATCAGCAAGATCGTAATGCCCAGCCGTTTCACTCAAATAGCCCATGCGATGTGAGCGAGACTGTCTGCCCTTCCATCGCCCATACATGGCGCAGCTTCATTGACAATTCGCCTCGCCCCAAAGTTGCATTCGCCTCCGCCCCGTTAACCCACTTCTTAAGCGCCCATCCACCATTGCCGGACGGACCCGGCGCTTAACCATTTCGATTAACATCCCCTCAATCCACTCCCGACAATTCTAACGACCGTACTGGGGAGTGATTGCCGTGGACGGCTTTTCGTTGAACGTCTTTGCCATCGAATTCATCGGGCTGATGATGGTCGCGCTCTGCCTCATCGTACTCGCACTGCCCTCGGGGCGCCGGCCGTCGAAGCGCGCCCGCTACGAGTAATTCTTCCGGCCAGCCTGGCTTCGACCTGGCTTCGACCTGGGATCCTTGGCCGGAACCACCGTTTGCAGGGCTCGCCCCAAGCGCGTCCTGCCGCAAAGCGCACGCAGAAAGCGGTGCTTTGCCTCCTATTCCGGGCCAAAATTTGCCCAAAGACCCTTGACATACCAGCGCTTTCGGCCGAACGCCTGTCGTAAGCGTCATGGACTGTTCATGGATCTGATTACCACCACTTCCGACCTCGCGGCTGCCTGCGATCGCCTCTCCAAGCACCCGGTCATCACCGTCGACACGGAGTTCCTCCGCGAGACGACCTATTATCCCCTGCTCTGCGTCGTGCAAATGGCCAGCGCGGACGAAGCCGTCGTGATCGACACGCTGGCCGAGGGCATCGACCTCAAGCCGTTCTTCGAATTGATGGGCAATGAGGCGGTCCTGAAGGTGTTCCATGCCGCGCGGCAGGACATCGAGATCGTCTGGCACCAGTCCGGCACCATTCCGCACCCGATCTTCGACACGCAGGTGGCAGCGATGGTGCTCGGCTATGGCGACAGCATCGCCTATGACGCGCTGGTCGAGCGCATCACCGGCCACCGCCCGGACAAGACGCATCGCTTCACCGACTGGTCGCGCCGGCCCCTGACCGCAGACCAGATGCATTACGCGGTCTCCGACGTCACCCATTTGCGCGACGTGTTCGCGGCGCTGGACGCCGATTTGAAGAAGCGCGGCCGCAGCGAATGGGTCAGCGAGGAGATGGAAGTCCTGACCTCGCCAAAGACCTATGATTTCCATCCCGAGCGCGCCTGGGAGCGGCTGAAGACGCGGGTGCGCAAGCCCAAGGAATTGGCCGTGCTGATGGAAGTCGCAGCCTGGCGCGAACAGGAAGCGCAGAGCCGCGACGTGCCGCGCAGCCGCGTGATGAAGGACGACGCGGTCGGCGACATCGCCACCCATGCGCCGACCTCGCTGGAGCGTCTCGCCAATCTGCGCTCGCTGCCGAAGGGTTTCGACCGCTCCAAATGGGGCAGCGACATCGTCGCCGCCGTACAACGCGGCATCGCGCGCGATCCTGCGACCTTGCCGAAGCTCGAAAAGCCGCGCGGCAATTCGAATGGCGCTGCGATCGTCGAACTCCTGAAGGTGCTGCTGCGAATGACCTCGGAGCGTCATGCGGTGGCCAGCAAGGTGATCGCGACCGTCGACGATCTCGAACAGATCGCGGCCGACGATCAGGCCGACGTCGCCGCACTGCATGGCTGGCGCCGCGAATTGTTCGGCGAAGCGGCGCTGTCGCTGAAGCACGGCAGGCTGGCGCTCGCGATCGAAAAAGGCCGCGTGGTCAGGGTCGATCGGGATAAGGCGGTTTAGGCGCGCGGCCTAAATAATCTTGGTTCCTACCGGGTTCACCGGCTTCGGCGGTGGCGATTGGGTTTCGAGTTTGTCGAAGCCCTGAGGCGGGATGACAACGCCGTGCCCGGCCGAGATGTTGTCGAGCTCATCGAGCGTCAATTCACGCGGGTCGCTGGCTTGCCCATGGCCGTCTTTGTTCGCCATTTCGATTTCTCCACGGTGAGCGAGAAATTGTACGCGCGAAGGCGCGTTGTTTCAATGACGCCAGCCGCTCCACGGCTTCCCTAACCTCTACGAGCGAGCTTCGCTCGTCTCGACCCCGCTTGCGAGGGAGAAGGAAAAATCACCACTTCAGCTCAAGGCCGAACGTGCCCTGATGCGACTGCATCGCGGCGCGGAATTTGGCGTCGTAGTTGATGTAGAGGCGCGCGGTGTTGGTCAGGCTGAGCGAGGCCGAGGCGCCGGCATCCGCGCCGTACTGGCTTTCGCCGATGCCCTGGAAGGTCACGCTCTGGGCGCCGAGGCTCACCGTGGTGTCGGAGAAATTCTGCACGACGTTGTTGACGAACTTGCCATAGGCCGACAGGTCCAAAATCTTCTGATCGAAGATCCAGTAATGCCCGACCTCGGCACCAACAAGCACGCGGAAGCGCTGCACCGTCGCGCCCGTTGCCGTCACCGGATCGAGGCCGCCGAACTCCTGGAACGCTCCGGTCTGGGCGTGGACATATTCGACCGCGCCCTTGGGCACGATGCGGTACTGGTCCTTGGACCAGTAGTAGCTGATTTCGCTCAGCACGCCGTCGAGCATGGCGTTGTAGCCGGCAGTCGCGAAACCCAAACCGGTATCGCGGCGCGAATTGACGTTGCCAAAACCGTGCACGATCACGCTGGCCCAGGTCCACGGCCCGGCATCCACGGAGGCATTGAAGCCGAACTGGGTCAGGTCGATCCTGGCCGACTGCAACGCCAGCGGCACGTCGATGTCGGTGCGGCTCTGGTCGACGGAGAAGCCGACATTGACGCCGGTTGCGATGCGCGCGCCGATGCCGGCGACGCCGCCCCAGGTCTTGCGGGTGTCGCCGACGAAAAACCCGAGCGGACCGTTGTTGGCCGAAATGCCATAGCCCTCGAACCAGGTCCGGTAGCGCGGTGTTTCCGCAGCCTCGGAGGCGCCGCCGCCGCCGGGATTGGTCCGCATCATGCGGCTGAAGCCGCTGGTGGTGCCGAACCGTTCCAGGAAATTGCTGCCGAGGTTGGTGATGGTCGCGGTCGACGACACCGCTGAGTTGATCATCTGCGGCGTCGGGGACGGCGATGGTGCGGGCGAGGCCGTCGGTGTTGGCGTGGGGGTCGGTGTCGGCGTCAGCTGTGCCTGCGCGGAAGACACGCCGAACGCGAGCACGAACGCGATCGCCGCCAGTCGCGCCAAAGCGCGACCGCCCCCGATCCTCTCCGCTCGCGATGCGCAGCGCATCAATTTCATTCCCGAAGAAAGCGCCCGCTCGAAAACAGTGCACGACATGCCGGTCAGCAAGCCCGGATTTGCGCCCAGTTCGTGCACAGCGTCAATCGCTTACGGGCCTCACCAGGGACCGAATAGAAGCCGCTGTTGTTCGGCGGCCACAGTACCTTGCACTGGGTGGCACTGGGCGGCACTGGCCTGGTCCAAGACGGGCGAAACGGAACTAGGCGTCCCCGCCCCCACTGCCACGATATTGCGCCGGCGACGCGCCGAAGCGGCGGCGGAAGCAGCGGTGGAAATACGACACCTCGTTGAAGCCGCAGGCGAACGCGACCTCGTCGATCTTGAGGCGATCGTTGCGGTGATCGGCCAGCATCATGCGTGCCTTTTGCAGGCGCAACTCCAGGACGCGCGCGGCGAAGGAGTTGCCGGTCTCGGAAAGCAGGTCGTTGACATAGCGGCGCGATACGCCGAGAGCGCGGGCCGCCCGTTCCGACGAGAAGGCCGGATCGGAGAATCCTTTCCGGATCGTGAGGAGAACGTCTTGCAGGCGGGCAGCGCGCAGCCCGCGGTTGCGGGCAACTTCAGTCACGTCGCGGCGTGCGCCGAGCGCGAGCGCAAAGAGATCCAGAAAGGTCGTCTCGATGTGCGCATCCAATGGATTGCCGCCATCGTCGTTCGGCTCCTGGATGATGTCGAGATATCGCGCCAGATGCCGGAGCGTCGGATTGTTCAGGTCGAATTGACTGAGAATGAGATCGTCCGGATCGGCAACCAGTTCAATGAGATTTTGGCGTGCCACTGCGACGGTCGTCGATTTCAACCCGGCCTTGCTTTGACATATGCCTGCGTTGTCTGCGGTATAAAATGTTGCCCCGCCAGGCGCCATGATGCATTCACGGTTCGTCAGCTCGCATCGTATCGATACCGATTCGCGGGCATGATTGAACGTGAAGGCAAAGAGTTCAGTGGTGTCGTTCGCGATGTGCCGCGGCGTTCGCGCTAACCCATTGATCGCACCGCTGCTGAACCGACTGGTCCTCACGTTTCCGTACTGGGAGAATTGATAGCGCGCCGAAAACAGGGAGTCGTTGAGCCTTGAATAGTCGAACGCGCAATAGAGGTCGCTATGAAGCTCTCTCCAGAGCTTGAACCGCCCGTTGTCGTCGAGTTCAGTGGACAAATCATCGGTAGAGAAAACGACCTTATTCATACTGTTCTTGCGTCATCCATGATGTTCTTGGGTCCCACGCGGCTGGCTTCATCATAGGTCAGCGGCCAGAAGATAAAGTTCAACGCACAAACATCGCGTGAACACCGATACCGAGCGATCGCTGCGCATCGAGGCGCTCCCCTGAGGTGCCGTTAGCGCCATGCAGTTCATGTTTTCCCGTCGCCGCCGCCGCTTTCCTGTGACGCATCCGCAACATCAGATGAAATTGCCTGGCCGGTGCCATCCTGTTCATAACCAATGCCGCCGGGGATACGACGGTTTGCCCTCAGTCGAATAAGCCCTGCGGGAGACAGGAAATTTCAGGGGTATTTATGATCAAGTTTGCAACGCCTGCGATCCTCGCATTGATTGGCGCCATGGCATTGCCGATCTCGAGCGCGCTTGCCGCCGAGGACGGCGTCACCTACAGCGGCGCCGAGGTCAACAACGCGTTCGCCACCGGCGTTGGCGCGATTGCAGCGAGCGGCACCGGCAGCCTCGGAGCGCACGCCACCGGCGCCGGTTCGATCGCCATCGGCGTCAACGCATCGAGCACCACCGGCTCGATCGCGATCGGGTCGAGCGCAAACGCCAATACCGCTGCCGGCGAAAGCGTGGCGGTCGGTACCGGTGCCAGTGCGACCGCCACCAGTGCTTCGGCCTTTGGCACGGGCGCAACCGCAAACTTCAATTATGCCGCGGCTTTCGGCACCGACGCGACGGCAGGCGCCGCCAGCGCGACGGCGGTCGGCCGCGGCGCCAATGCCGGCGGCCAGGAAAGCGCGGCGTTGGGCTACAACAGCACCGCATCCGGAACCAACAGCGTGGCCGCCGGCGCCAACAGTGCCGCATCGGGGGTCAACAGCGCGGCATTTGGCACCAGCGCCAACGCCACGGCGACCGGCGCCGTTGCGGTCGGCGTCAACGCCTCCGCCACCGCCACCAACTCCGTCGCAATCGGCGCCAATTCGACCGCCACCGCCGCCAATACGGTCTCCGTCGGCTCCGCCGGCAATGAGCGGCGCGTCACCAATGTCGCCGCCGGCGTCAGCGCGACGGACGCTGCGAATATCAGCCAGCTCAACAGCGCGACGGCGAATTTCCAGTCGCAGGCCGCGGGGCTGCAGACCCAGGCCACCGGGCTGCAGAGCCAGGTTACCGGCCTGCAAAGTCAGGTCACCGGGCTGCAAACCCAGCTCAATGGCGTGCAAAGCCAGGTCGATGCCAACCGCACCGAAGCGCGCCGCGGCATCGCAGCCAGCGCAGCACTCGCCCCCGTCGTGATGCCTTCCGCCGCAGGCAAGCTCACGGTATCGGCGACCGGCGGCGCCTATCGGGGCGCCTATGGCGCGGGCCTCGGGCTTGCGTATCGCCTCAACACCCCGGCGCCGACCGTGCTGTTCGGCAGCTATTCGAACGGCGGCGGCACCGAACATATCGGCCGTGTCGGCATGGCCGCTGAATTCTGAGCAGCGATATTCAGCGATGCGGCGAAGTCGACGAACGCAGGGCCGGCGGCGCGCCCTGTCCACATGGCGCGTGTGTGCGGCAAGCCTTGCGCTGTCGCCGCCGCTTGCGCACGCCCAGCCGGTGGATTGGAGCAAGATGCCGACCATGCAGATCGAGCGGCAATTCGGAGGGCCGTTGAAAGATACCGTCATCCAGCGATTGCGCGATCCAGTCGACGGCACGATCTGCATGGTCTATCTGCCGATCAATGCGCCACATTCGCCGCAGCAGACCAGCGGTTACGTGCAATATGGTTCGACCACGATCGGCTCGATCAGTTGTTTTGCAGGCCCCGCACCTGCGCCGCCCCTAGCCGCCGCCCGGCCCAAACCAGCGCCGGCACAGCGCGCCAGCGTGCCCCCGCCAGAGCCCCCGGCGCCGCTTGACCAGCGCTGGCCGCCCGCCGCAGCGCCTGCCCGTTAGCCAGCCGCCCGCGCGCGCTGCAAGCGCCGCATCACACCGCGGGCCAGATCAGGGTTCCGTCCGGCGCGGCCTGTCCCGAAATCCTGCAGATGTCGCCTTCGAGGCGGACCTTGCCGCTGGCGAGCAGCCGCAGCGCTTCGGGATAGATGCGGTGCTCGATGACGAGGATGCGCTGAGCCAGCGTCTCGGCGGTGTCGCCATCGGCCACCGCGACCGCGCCCTGCATCACAATCGGCCCCGCGTCGGTTTCCGGGATCACGAAATGCACGGTGGCGCCTGAAATCTTCACGCCGGTCGTCAGCGCCTGGCCGTGCGGATCGAGGCCCGGAAAGGACGGCAGCAGCGAGGGATGGATGTTGAGCATCTTGCCGTACCAGCGTTTGACGAATTCGGCGGTGAACAGCCGCATGAATCCGCCAAGGCAAATCAGCTCGACATTCTTTTCATCGAGCGCCCGCTGCAGCACCGCTTCGAAGGCTGCGCGGTCCTTGCCGAACGGCTTGCTCTCGATCACGGTCGTGGGAATGCCGCTCGCAGCAGCCTTTTCCAGGCCACCGGCATCGGCGCGGTTGGAAATCACGGTGACGATTTCCGCCGGGAAATCCGGTGCTTTGGCCGCGTCGATCAGCGCGGCCATGTTCGATCCACGCCCGGAGATCAGAATGGCGACGCGGCGCTTCACGGCGTCACCGCGACAGGTCCAGATGACCGTTATAGACCACGCGATGCTCGCCTTCCGCCGCGATCACTTCACCGAGCAGGGCGACAGTCTCGCCGCCCTCGGTGAGGATTTCGGTGACCCTGTCGATCGCATCCGGCTTGACGATCGCGATCATGCCGATGCCGCAGTTGAAGGTGCGCAACAATTCGAGCTCGGCGATGCCGCCCTGCTCGGCCAGCCATTTGAAGACAGGCAATACCGGCAGCCGCGCCAGATCGATGCCGACCCCGAGATGCTTCGGCAGCACGCGCGGAATGTTGTCGGTGAAGCCGCCGCCGGTGATGTGGGCGAGGCCTTTGATGGCGCCGGTTTCGCGGATCGCGCGCAGGCACGATTTCACATAGAGCCGCGTCGGCGCCAGCAGCGCGCCGCCGAGCGTCATCACGGGCGAGAACGGTGCCGGGGCGTCAAAGCCGAGGCCGGAATTCTCGACGATTTTGCGGACCAGAGAGAAGCCGTTGGAATGCACGCCCGAGGAGGCAAGACCGATCACGGCGTCGCCGATCGCAATGTCTGAACTCGGCAGCAGCGTGCCGCGCTCGGCAGCCCCCACAGCAAAGCCCGCGAGGTCGTAATCGCCGTCCTTGTAGAGGCCAGGCATTTCCGCGGTCTCGCCGCCGATCAGGGCGCAGCCGGACTCCCTGCAGCCCTCGGCAATGCCGGCCACGATGGCGGCCGCAGCTTCCGGATCGAGCTTGCCGCAGGCGAAATAGTCGAGGAAGAACAGCGGCTCGGCGCCCTGCACCACGAGGTCATTGACCGACATCGCCACCAGGTCGATGCCGATTCCGCCGTGCAGGCCGGTCTCGATCGCGATCTTGACCTTGGTGCCGACGCCGTCGGTCGCGGCCACCAGCACCGGGTCCGTGAAGCCGGCTGCCTTGAGGTCGAACAGCCCGCCAAAGCCGCCGATCTCGGCGTCGGCGCCGGCGCGGGCGGTGGCACGCACCATCGGCTTGATGAGATCGACGAGGCGATTGCCCGCATCGATATCGACGCCCGAATCGGCGTAAGTGAGCCCGTTTTTGCGGTCGATCATGCTCAATTCCCGTCAGAAGACGGCTGGTTACGAGGATTTCGGCGATCCTGCAATGGCTCGCAAGCGCGGGGTCGATATACTATGTAGATAACAACCGGCCCGCCCCGCAAAGGGCCGGATCTGTTACGCAATTAGGCCGGTAGCCGGGAAGCGACCGAGTTGAATATTCCGAATATCATTACACTGGGTCGCATCATCCTGGTGCCCATTATCGTCTGGGCGATCGCCTCGAGGCAGATGGAGATCGCGTTCGCTATCTTCGTGATTGCCGGCGTCAGCGACGCCGTCGACGGTTTCCTCGCCAAGCGCTTCAATATGACCAGCGAGCTCGGCGCCCTGCTCGATCCCCTCGCCGACAAGGCGCTTTTGGTCTCGATCTACGTCTCGCTCGGAATCTGGGGCGCGGTGCCGCTGTGGATCGTGATCCTGGTGGTGTCGCGCGACATCATGATCGTCACCGCCGTGATTGTGTCATGGTTGTTCGACAAGCCTATCCCGATGAAACCCTTGATGGTCTCGAAGCTCAACACGGTGGCGCAGGTGGCGTTCGCCGCCCTGGTGCTGGCGTCGCTCGGCTTCAACTTCAAGCCGACGCCATACGACCTGATCCTGATGGGCTTTGTTACGGTCTTTACTTTGGTTTCCGTCTCCCTCTATCTCGTGGAGTGGGTGCGGCACATGAGTACGATCGAGGCCAAATAGGCGTTTTGTTTGAAGCGTTTTGTTTGACGCGTCCTCACGCGAACCGGTACCCACTTCGCTTGAAAACGCCATGGTTCCGGAGACTTGCGTGGCAGTTCGCGTTCAACCCCGTCAGCTTGCCTTTGCGCTGCCGCATGCAGAAAGCCTGACCCGCGACAATTTTCTGGAAGGGCCGGCCAATGAGGCGGGCCTGGCGCTGATCGAAAGCTGGCCCGACTGGCCCAACCGCATCATGCTGCTGGTAGGCCCGGAAGGCTCCGGCAAGAGCCATCTCGCCGCGATCTGGGCCGAGCAAGCCGGCGCCCGCTCGATATCCGCACGCGCTTTGACGCCCACCGCCGTACCCGGCGCGCTTGCGACGGGGGCGCTGGTGGTCGAGGACCTGAAACCGGGGGATTTCGACGAGCGTGCGATGTTCCACCTGATGAATCTGGGGCGGGAAGACGAAGCCTTCATTCTGATGACGGCGCGGATGGCACCATCGGCCTTCGAGGTCGAGCTGCGCGATCTGCGGTCGCGGCTGCGCGCGGTGCCGACGGTGCCGCTATTGCCGCCCGACGATCTGTTGTTCCGCAGCCTGATCGTCAAATTCTGCGCCGACCGGCAGCTGAGCATCGACGAGACTGTCGTGAGCTATCTCGCCAGCCGGATCGAGCGATCCTATGCGGCTGCGCGCCAGGCCATCGACCTGCTGGATAGCGAGGCGCTGCGGCTCGGCCGGCCGGTGACCCGGGCGCTGGCAGCCGAATTGCTGCGCAACGCCTGACGGGCGCTGCTGCCGCTGCGCGCCATGTCACGCCCCCGCCGCCTTGACGGCGGCGGCGGGCGGAACATCAATGTCATCGAAACGTCATCCAACTATCACATGGTGCGCACGGCATCCGCCTAAACTGGCGCTGCGCTCCAACTGAGATGGACCGAAACTTCATGGACTCGGCACAAGCTATTGAAATAACAGAAAAAGACGCAGTTGCCGAAGCGCCACTGGCCATCGCCACCAGCCCGGAGCGGTTCATCAATCGCGAGCTGTCCTGGCTGCACTTCAATCGCCGCGTGCTCGAGGAAGCGGTCAATCCCGGCCACCCCACGCTGGAGCGGGTCCGGTTCCTGTCGATTTCAGCCAATAACCTTGATGAATTCTTCATGGTCCGTGTCGCCGGTATCAAGGCGCAGGTCCGTGAAGGTATCGCCGAACGCAGCCCCGACGGCCTGACCCCGTCCGAGCAGCTCGTCGCCATCAACAAGACGGTTTCGGAACTCGCCTCGGATCAGCAGGCGATCTGGAGCGACCTGCGCACCATTCTGTCCAAGACCGGGATCATTCTGGTCGATGGCCATGACGTCACCAAGGCCGAGCGGAGCTGGATCGAGGATCACTTCCTCCATAACATCTTCCCGCTGCTGACGCCGCTCGCCATCGATCCGGCGCACCCCTTCCCGTTCATCCCGAGCCTTGGTTTCACGATCGCGCTGCATTTGTCGCGGGTCGCCGACGGCAAGCCGATGAACGCGCTGATCCGCATGCCCGGCAAGATCGACCGCTTCATCCGCATGCCCGCGGGCAAGGACGGCGCGGTACGCCTGATCACCCTGGAACAGGCCACCGGCCTGTTCATCGGCCGCCTGTTCCCCGGCTATACCGTCAAGGGCCAGGGCGCCTTCCGCATCATCCGCGATTCCGAACTGGAAATCGAGGAAGAGGCCGAGGATCTGGTCCGCCTGTTCGAGACCGCGCTGAAGCGGCGGCGGCGCGGATCGGTGATCCGGCTCGAGATCGAAGCCAAGATGCCGGAGGAGCTTCGCGCCTTCGTGCAGCAAGCGCTGTCCACCGCCGACGACGAGATTTTCCTGGTCGACGGCGTGCTGGCGATGAACGAGCTGTCGCAGCTGACGCGGCTCGACCGGCCCGACCTCGAATTCGTGCCCTATGTGCCGCGCCATCCCGAGCGCGTGCGCGACCATGGCGGCGATATCTTCGCTGCGATCCGGCAGAAGGATCTGGTGGTCCATCACCCCTACGAATCCTTCGACGTCGTCGTGCAGTTCCTGCAACAGGCCGCCCGCGACCCCGACGTGGTCGCCATCAAGCAGACGCTCTACCGCACCTCGAACAACTCGCCGATCGTGCGCGCGCTGGCCGAAGCCGCCGAAGCCGGCAAGTCGGTGACCGCCTTGATCGAGCTGAAGGCGCGGTTCGACGAGGAAGCCAATATCCGCTGGGCGCGCGACCTCGAACGCGCCGGCGTGCAGGTGGTGTACGGGTTCATCGAACTGAAGACCCACGCCAAATTGTCGATGGTGGTGCGCCGCGAGGGCGGCAACCTCACCACCTATGTCCACACCGGCACCGGCAATTATCACCCGGTCACCGCGCGCATCTATACCGACCTGTCCTACTTCACCTCGGACCCGATCATCGGGCGCGATGCGGCTCGGGTATTCAACTACATCACCGGCTACGCCGAACCCAGCGACATCGAGCGCATGGCGGTGTCGCCGCTGACGCTGCGCAACCGCATCATCGAACACATCAAGGGTGAATCCAATTACGCCCGCCACGGCAAGCCCGGCGCGATCTGGATGAAGATGAACTCGCTGGTCGACCCCGACATCATCGATGCGCTGTATGAGGCCTCGCAGACCGGCGTCGCGATCGAGCTCGTGGTGCGCGGCATCTGCTGCCTGCGGCCCGGGCTGCCCGGACTTTCCGAGAACATCCGCGTCAAATCCATCATCGGCCGGTTCCTCGAACACGGCCGAATCTACTGCTTTGGCATGGGTCAAGGCCTGCCGAGCACAAAAGCTGCTGTGTATATCTCGTCCGCCGACATGATGCCGCGGAACCTGGACCGCCGCGTCGAGGTGCTCTGTCCGCTGCAAAATCCCACGGTTCATCAGCAGGTTCTCGAACAGATCATGGTCGCGAACCTGAAGGATACCGAGCAAAGCTGGCAATTGTTGCCGGACGGGTCTTCAACGCGTATGAAGGCCGCGAAAGGCGAAGAGCCGTTCAATCTGCACAACTACTTCATGACGAATCCGAGTCTGTCAGGCCGTGGAAAGTCTCTCAAGGAATCTTCGCCGCGCCGCCTCACGCGCCGTAATGAGCGTCAGCATTCGTCCTAGCGGGTTGCGTCATATGGGGGATTGGCGGTGAAGCGGCCGCGCCAGCGCGCAACCAGCGTCGCCGTCATCGATATCGGTTCGAACTCGGTTCGTCTCGTCGTCTATGAAACGATGGCGCGCAGCCTCGTCACGATCTTCAACGAGAAGGCGCTGTGCGGGCTCGGCCGCGAGGTCCAGACCACCGGGCTGCTGGCGACCGACGCCGTCGCCAAGGCATTGACCGCGCTGCGGAGGTTTCGCGCGTTGTGCAAGATCCAGAAGGTCGGCCGCGTCTATGCGATCGCCACGGCGGCCTGCCGCGACGCCTCCAACGGCCCCGACTTCATCGCCAAGGCCGAGCGCATCTGCGGCGCCCCCATTCAAATTCTGTCGGGACCGCGCGAGGCCAAATTGTCGGCGCTCGGCGTCGTGTCCGGCGTGCACAATCCCGACGGCATCGTCGGCGATCTCGGCGGCGGTTCGCTCGAACTGATCGACGTGCACCGCAACCGCGTCCGCAGCGGCGTCACGCTACCGCTCGGCAGCCTGGCGCTGCAGGATCTGTCGGACAAATCGCTGAAACGCGCCGACCGAATCGTCCGGGACGAACTGTCCGACGTCGCCCAGCTCAAGGCCGGCCGCGGCCGCACCTTTTATGCGGTCGGCGGCACCTGGCGCGCGCTGGCGCGCATCCACATCATCCAGAGCGACTACCCGCTGCGGGTGATGCACGGCTATTCGATCCCGGCGGCGGAAGCGCTCGACTTCGCGCAGCGGCTGAGGCGGCTGGCCGCGGCCAACATGCTGGCCAATATCGAGATGATCTCCGACGCGCGGCGGCCGCTGCTGACCTACGCGGCGCTGGTGCTCGAACACATCATTCGCGTTGCCAGGCCCAAGACCATCGTGTTCTCGACCTTCGGCGTGCGCGAGGGGCTGCTGTATGAAAAGCTGCCACCATCCGAACGCGCCCTCGATGGATTTATCTGCGCCGCGCAAACGCTGAACCAGCTGTTGTCGCGGTCCGCCCGCCATGCCGAAGAACTGGTCTCGTGGACCGATCGTCTGGTCAGGGTCGTCAAGCTGCGCGAAACCGTCGAGGAACGGCGGCTGCGCCACGCCGCATGCCTGCTGTCCGACATCGGCTGGCGGGTGCATCCGGACCATCGCGGCGAGGAGACGCTGAGCCTGATCACCAACGGCAATTTCGGCTCGATCAGCCACCAGGGCCGCGCCTTTGTCGCGCTGTCGGTGTTTTATCGCTACGCCGGTCTCAGCGAGGAAAACGAACCGCCGGCGCGCATTCGCGAGCTGGTGCCTCCGGCGATGGACGAACGCGCCAGAATGCTGGGCGCGGCGTTCCGCGTTGCGCATCTGATCTCGGCGGCGCGAACCGGCGTGCTGCCCGCGACGCATTTCCGCAGCCAGGGCCGCAAGCTGATGCTGGTGTTCGAGCACCGGATGGTCGATCTGGTCGCCGACCGTGTCGGCAGCCGCTTCAAGCAACTGGCGCGGCTGGTCGGACGCTCCGGCTCGATCGTGCGGCGGTAAAGACAGAATTATCCCTGTCTCATTGCACAGCGGCCCCAAGGAGGGATGCGACGGATCGCCGAGAACGCCAAGCTCACATAAAAAACGCCCGGGAGATTCCCGGGCGTTACCGTTTTCGCGATGCGAGCCGTTCGCTACGCAATCCGCTGTCTGAACACCTACGCCGCCTTGGCGGCGTGCTCGGCGGCGTGTTTTTGCTGCGCGCTTTTGCGCCACATCGATCCCACCACCAGCACGATCGCGATGCCGATCAGCCCGCACACCACCTCGGCGCCATGACCGCCATTGGCGAAGTGCAGGCCGGTCCAGCCGAATAGCTTGTCGAGCTGGACGCCGACCGGGCCGTCGGAAAGCGCACGCAAATGCGGAACGACGGCAGGATCGGTGGCCATCACCTCGCCCGCGACCCAGCCGAGCAGGCCTGCACCGGCCCACACCAGAGCCGGCATGCGCGTCAGCAGCGCCATGATCAGCGCCGCACCGGCAACGATCAGGGGAACGCTGATCGCAAGGCCGATCACCAGCAGCGGAATGCTGCCATTGGCGGCCGCCGCAACCGCGATCACGTTGTCGAGGCTCATCACGATGTCGGCGATCGCCACGATCCGCACGGCAGCCCACAGATGCGCCGCCGCGTGCACGTCGCCCTCACCTTCATCTTCGGGCACCAACAGCTTGGCCGCGATGTAGAGCAGCGCCAGTCCGCCGACCAGCTTGAGGAACGGTAGCGCCATCAGCGACACGACGATGCCGGTGAAGATGATGCGCAGCCCAACGGCGACGCCGGCGCCGAGGATCATGCCCCAGAACCGCTGGCGCGGCGGCAGCCCGCGGCACGCCATCGCGATGACGAGCGCATTGTCGCCCGACAGCAGGATGTTGATCCACATGATCTTGCCGAGCGCGACCCAGAAGGCGGGCTGCTGCATCTCGGCCTGGAACTGCGTGAAGAAAGTCGAGATCGTCGCCGGATCGAAAATTTGCAGCACCCAGTTCACAGCATGCTCCCCCCGGCGCTTGGCCGTCCTGGGCGGCGCTCGCGCGCCGCTCGTTTTGAATTAACCGACGATTTCGTTGCCGGAGAAGAACTGCGCGATTTCAATCGCGGCCGTCTCCGTCGCGTCCGAACCATGCACCGAATTCTCGCCGATCGACTTGGCGTGAACCTTGCGGATCGTGCCCTCGGCCGCCTTCGACGGATCGGTGGCGCCCATCACGTCGCGATATTTCAGCACCGCACCCTCGCCCTGCAACACCTGCACCACGACCGGGCCCGACGTCATGAAGTCGACCAGTTCGCCGAAGAACGGACGCGCCTTGTGGACCGCGTAAAAGGTTTCAGCCTGGTCGCGCGTCATGCGAATGCGCTTCTGGGCCACGATCCGAAGACCCGCCTTCTCGATCAACGCGTTGACGGCGCCAGTCAGATTGCGCTCGGTCGCGTCGGGTTTGATGATCGAGAAAGTGCGTTCCATCGCCATAGTTACGTCCTTACAAACACTGATTGGGAGTTGGGGGCTTATATCGGCGCAGTCCTGCGACGGCAAGCGACCCAATGCCGCGCTATCGCGCAGTTTTGACGCGTTTTCGCTGGCCAGCCCCCTGCCCGCCCCCGGATCGGGCGTCTTGCGGGCCGATCCGAAGCGAGCTCACGGATGGCGCGTTTTCCGCGCCGAAACCTCGCGGAGACGATCACGCTTCGCGATCGGATGATCGCGTTTCGCAATCGATCGCATTGCATTGCCGGGGCTTCGCTGGGAGTAGGCCCGCATCCGCTTCGGCGGGCCCGCTATGGCCCCCGGCCATTCAGGGAACCAGTGGGACTGCGCTTTTTCGGCTCGTTTCAGATGCATGCATAGGAGTTCTGCAACCGGAAACAAATCGCAGCCTCGTGACTTGATCCTGCAGCAACTTACTCAGATCTACTCAAAAGCGACGCTGGAACTCGCCATGGATAGCCGAATCAATCCCGTTTTCGAGCAGATCGATCACCGGACTTCGCAATCGATCTGCGATGCCGTCGGCGAACGCTTGCAGCAGTATATGCGTCCGGAAACCGAACTCTCGCCCCGATTGCAGCAATTGATCAATGAGCTCCGCCGGCGCGAGAACGAGCGGCATTAACCTGTATCGGGAGGCTCAGGAGAGCCTGTTCGTCAGATAAATCGGTTGCGTTTGGCGGCGGGTCCGGTGACAAGGCCGCATGCTTTCAATCACAGATATCTCGATCCGGATTGCCGGACGGCTTTTGATCGAGGACAGCTCGGTACAGATCGTGCCCGGCGCGCGCGTCGGCTTTGTCGGCCGCAACGGCGTCGGGAAATCAACGCTGTTTCACGCGATTCGCGGTGATCTGCCGACCGAATCCGGTAGCATCTCGATACCTCCGCGCTGGCGCATCGGCAGCCTTGCGCAGGAAGCACCCGACGGGCCGGAAAGCCTCATCAACGTCGTGCTGAAGGCCGACCTGGAGCGCGACGCGTTGTTGCAGGAAGCCGAGATTGCCGACGATCCGCACCGGATCGCCGAGATCCAGACCAGGCTGGTCGATATCGATGCGCATTCGGCGCCTGCCCGCGCCGCGGCGATCCTCTCGGGCCTCGGCTTCTCGACCGCGGATCAGGCCCGCCCCTGTTCGGAATTCTCCGGCGGCTGGCGCATGCGCGTCGCACTCGCCGCGACGTTGTTCGCGGCGCCCGATTTGCTGCTGCTGGACGAGCCCACCAACTATCTCGACCTCGAAGGCACGCTCTGGCTGGAAGACCATCTGGCGAATTATCCGCGCACGGTGATCGTGATCAGCCATGATCGCGATCTGCTCGACACGTCGGTCGACCAGATCCTGCATCTCGATCGCGGCAAGCTGACGCTTTACAAGGGCACCTATTCGTCGTTCGAGGAGCAGCGCGCCACGCGCGAGATGCTCGACGCCAAGCACGCCAAGCGGCAGATGGACGAGCGCAAGCGGCTGCAGGCGTTCGTCGACCGTTTCAAGGCGAAAGCATCCAAGGCGCGCCAGGCCCAGTCGCGCGTGAAAATGCTGGAGCGGATGAAGCCGGTCACGGCGCTGGTGACGCAGGACGTGCGCGAGATTTCATTCCCGACGCCTGAAAAGATGCTGTCGCCGCCGATCATCGCGGTCGATGACGTCTCGGTCGGCTACGATCCCAAAAAGCCCGTGCTCAACCGCGTCACGCTGCGGATCGACACCGAAGATCGCATCGCGCTCTTGGGATCGAACGGCAACGGCAAATCGACACTTGTAAAACTGCTCGCGAACAAGCTGCCGCCGTTCTCGGGGCGGATCACGCGTGCGGAAAAACTGTCGGTCGGCTATTTCGCGCAGCATCAGGTCGACGAACTCAACCTCGATGGCTCGCCCTACGACCATGTCCGCAAGCTGATGCCCGAGACGCCCGAGAGCAAGGTGCGCGCGCGGGTCGGCGCCATCGGATTTTCCGGCAAGGCCGGCGACACCCTGGTGAAGAGCCTGTCGGGCGGCGAGAAGGCGCGGCTGCTGCTCGGCCTCGCGACGTTCTACGGCCCCAACATGATCATCCTGGACGAGCCGACCAACCATCTGGACATCGACAGCCGCGCCGCCCTGGCCGAAGCCATCAATGAATTTCCCGGCGCCGTCATCATGGTCTCGCATGACCGCTATCTGATCGAAGCCTGCGCCGATCAATTGTGGGTGGTCGCCAACCAGACGGTGACGACCTATGACGGCGATCTCGACGATTATCGGCGGATGGTGCTGTCGATCCGCGACGTCAGACCCGCTTCGCGCGACCGTGGCAATGAGCGCGCAAGGGAAAACGCAAAACCCGAGCGCGGCAAAAGCGAAAAGCGCACGCCGCTGCGGCAGAAAATCGCCGAGGCCGAGGCCGAGATCGCGCGCATCAACGGCATCATCGCCAAGATCGATACCGCGCTCGCGCTGCCGGATCTGTTCACGCGCGATCCGAAGCAGGCCGCCCAGCTCAGCAAGGCCCGCGCCGGTGCAGCCAGCGCGCTACAGCGCGCTGAGGAAGACTGGCTGGAGGCGAGTTCGCAATATGACGAGGCGACGGGTTAGCCAAGCCTATTGCTACGCGATTGGTGCGTAGTGCGCAGGATGGGCAAAGCCAACGGGTCGCGCGAACGCGCGCCCGATGACAGGCTCCGCGTCCCCACCATCAAGATCGCAAAAATGGAAGGCGGTGGGCGCGGCGCTGATGCGCCTTTGCCCACCCTACGGCTTCATGATGCCCTGAGGCAGATGACTACGTCGCTGCCGGCTTTCGCTTCGGCTTGGCGCCCCTCGGCTGTTGCACCGGCTCGGGCCCGCGCTCGATCGACGACAGACGTCCGGCGGTGAAGGTGTAGATGCCGGCGCGCTGGCCGCGCGAATAGGTAACGATAGCAACGCGATCGCCGCGGCCGTTATTGGAGAAGTTGACGTTGTCGGGCGCGCCGATGCCGCGCACCACGTCGCATTCGGTATGGCCAAGTGCGACGGTACCGCTCGTCGAGGGCGGCGGATTGCTACCCGCCTGCGCATTGGCGTCGGCCGCACCGGGCGGCGGCGCCATTCCCGGACAGGCGCCGTCGGCGGAGACAAGATCTTCCGCCGTGACCGGCTTGTCTGGCGTGAGCGGCGGCGTCTCGATCGAAATGTTTTTGATGAAGATGCGGCTGGGACGCGAAAACCAATCTGCATCCTTCGAAAGCAGGTCGGGCGCGCCGCTGCAGCCCGCGATCACGGGACCGAGCAGAAGCAACGCCAGCAATGGCTTTCGATTGAACGTTCCGTCTCGCACGCTGGACCCAGGCTCCCACCCCTAATGTAACTACTTGTCCCAACATCACTTTGCGGCACGACCATGGCTACCCACAAGCCCGCCGGAAGAAACTTCAAATTATCATTAATTGTCTTATGTCGCTATTGTCGGCGCTGCCAGCGGCCCCGCTCGTCGGCCTGCCAATAGGTCACCTCGAAGCCGCGGGCCTTGCAATCGGTCCAAACGCCACGCGCCGCGGTCAGCGCGTCGGAATCGTCGCCGTTGAACACCAGCACCAGGCGCTCGTAGCTGTCGGAATCGGCGGGCAACGTGGCATTGTCGATCAGGAACCTGACATTGGCGCGATTCGGATTGCCCTCCTCAGTCGAAAGGATGATGGGCTGATCCGGCGCATCCGCGGCGCGCCAGGTGGCGTGCGGCAGGAACGAATCATCACTGTAGGTCCACAGATGCGCATCGAGCGCATCGGTGCGTTCCTGCGAGGTCGATTGCACGACCACGCGCCAGCCGCGCTCCAGCGACTTTTCCAGGAGCGGCGGCAGGACGCTTTCGAGCGACATGTTCTGCAGATGGTAGAACAGGACTTCCGTCATCCGGCCTCTACTATTTCTTTGCTTCGTAGTATTCCGAGACCAGCCGGTCGAGCAGACGGACGCCGTAGCCGGAACCCCAGCTGTGATTGATCTCGGTTTTCGGCGCGCCCATCGCTGTTCCCGCGATGTCGAGATGCGCCCACGGCGTATCGTCGACGAAACGCTGCAGGAACTGGGCGGCGGTGATCGAGCCGCCGTACCGTGCACCGGCATTCTTCATGTCGGCAAACTGCGAATCCATCAGCTTGTCGTATTCCGGACCGAGCGGCAGACGCCAGACTTTCTCACCGGTCTCAAAGCCGGCATTGCTCAGCCGTTCCGACAACTCGTCATTGTTGGAGAACAAGCCGGCATGTTCGGTGCCGAGCGCGACCATGATCGCGCCGGTCAGCGTGGCCAGGTCGACCATGAATTTCGGCTTGAACTTCTTGTTGACGTGCCAGAGCACGTCGGCCAGCACGAGCCGGCCTTCGGCATCGGTGTTGATGATTTCGATGGTCTGCCCCGACATCGAGGTCACGATGTCGCCGGGACGCTGGGCATTGCCGTCAGGCATGTTCTCGACGAGGCCGATGGCGCCGACGACGTTGACCTTGGCCTTGCGCGCCGCCAGCGCATGCATCAGGCCGACGACGCAGGCAGCTCCCCCCATGTCGCCTTTCATGTCTTCCATGCTGGCGGCGCCCTTGATGGAAATGCCGCCGGTGTCGAAGCAGACGCCCTTGCCGATGAAGGCAACCGGCTGCGCGCCCTTCTTGCCGCCGTTCCAGCGCATGATCACGGTGCGGCTGGGCTGGGTCGAGCCCTGGCCGACGCCGAGCAGCGCACCCATGCCGAGCTTGGTCATCGCCTTGACGTCGAGCACCTCGACATTGACGCCGACCTTCTTGAGCTGACTGGCGCGGCGAGCGAACTCGATCGGGAAAAGCACGTTCGGCGGCTCGTTGACGAGCTCGCGCGCGATGATCACGCCGTCGACGACGTGCGATTCCGGCGCGAAGGCCTTGCGAGCGGCGGCAACGTCAGCCACCGCAATCGAAACATCTGATCGCAAGGCGCCGTTTTCGTCCTTTTTCTTGGTTTTGTAGCGGTCGAATTTATAGGCGCGCAGCCGGACGCCCGCCGCGATCGCGGCGGCCTGATCAGGCTGCATCGCGCCATCGGGCAGTTCGGCGATGATGGTGACGGCGTCGCTGGCGGCATTGAGCTTGCCAGCGGTGACGCCGCCGAATTTGAGAAAATCCTTCTCCTTCAACGCCGACAGTTTGCCGAGACCGACGACGATCAGCCGCGGCGCCTTGATTCCCTCCGGCGCCAGGATGTCCAGCGCCGCGCCGCTTTTGCCCTTGAACTGGTTGGCCGCCGCCGCCCGCTTGACGGTGTCGGCCGCTGATCCCAGCGCCTTGCGGGTCGCCGCGCCGAACTTCAGCGCATCGTCGCAAAACACCACCAGAATGCCGCGGGACGCCGCGGAAAACGGGACAAAGCCGACCTTGACGGCGTCGGACATAGGCAATTCCTCCAGAATTCAGGGCTGATTGCGGGACCGGAAACGGTCCCAAGGATACGCGGAGCGGTATTCAGAATGAGTCTCTTGGTGGCGGTCCCGATCTGCCGGGACCTTGATTTGCCACACTATGGCCTGTCAGCCGCGGCGCTGCCAAGCGCCTGCGTGGCCCCAAGGCCACAGGGGCCGAATAATTAACCATATCCTAAGGGTGCCACGGCCCGGCCATTTTGTTGACGGATCAAAGGGATGGTAGAGAGAGTGGAGACGGCTGAAAGGCTGGCGGCGCGACCTTGGGGATCCCGGTTTCGGGATTGGTCGCAAGCCGCTCTTTTGGCACGCTAGGTGGGATCGTGCGGTAAACGATGGGGTCTATCGACAAGTATATCTTCCGCACGACGCTTGCGTCGTTTGCGCTGGTCCTGGTCAGCCTGACGGGCGTGATCTGGATTACGCAGGCGTTGCGCGGCATCGACCTGATGACGAGCCAGGGTCAGACCATCATCACCTTCCTCGGCATCACCAGCCTGGTGATTCCCGCGCTGGTTCTGATCATCGCGCCGATCGCGCTGATGATCGCGGTCTCGCACACGCTGAACAAGCTCGCCACCGATTCCGAGATCATCGTGATGAACGCCGCCGGCTTCTCGCCTTTCCGGCTGTTCCGTCCCTTCTTCTACGCCACCTGCGTGGTGGCGCTGATGGTCGCCTTCATCGGCGCCTTTCTCGCTCCCGACGGCATGCGCCGGATCAAGCAATGGGACGCCGAGATCACCGCCGACGTGCTGACCAACATCCTGCAGCCCGGTCGCTTCGCCCAGCTCGACCAGAACCTGACGATTCGCATCCGCGAACGCCTGCCGGGCGGCGTGCTCGCCGGCATCTTCGTCGACGATCGCCGCGATCCGAAAGAGCGCGTCACCATCATCGCCGATCACGGCACGGTGCTGAAGAACGAGAACGGCTCGTACCTGGTGCTGGAAGACGGCAATCTCGAACGCTTCGAGGCGGGAAAACGCGACCCCGCGCTGGTGGCGTTCGGCCGCTACGCATTCGACATGTCGAAATTCTCCAATCAGCGCGACGCGGTGCTGGGGATTCGCGAACGCTACATCTGGGAACTGGTTTCGCCCGATGAAAACGATCCGGCGTTCAAGAAACTGGGCGGGCAATTTTACGCCGAATTGCACGACCGCTTGATGGCGCCGGTGTATCCGTTCGCGTTCGCGGTCCTGACGTTCGCGTTTCTGGGCACGCCGCGCACCACGCGGCAGAGCCGCAACTTTTCGATCGGCGGTTCGATTATCGCGGTGTTCGGCCTGCGCATGGCCGGATTCGCCTGCTCCGTCATGGCGGTGAAAAATCCCGCCGCCGCGCTGGTCCAGTACGCGATGCTGTTCGCATCGATCGGCGTCGGCTTGTGGATGATTGTCGGCGGCGTGGTGGTGGAACCGCCGGCCGCACTGATCGAGGCGATCAACAAATCGAATGCGCGCCTCGCGCGGCTCTTTGGACGGCCGGCCACAGCATGAGCATGTTGACCAATACGCTCGGGCGATACTTCGCCGGCCGCTTCCTGGTCGCGGCGGTGGGCGTGTTTGCGAGCATCTTCGTGCTGCTGGTGCTGGTCGACTACATCGAAATGGTGCGCAAGACCTCGGGGCTGGCGTCGGCGTCGGCGATCACGGTCGCGCAGACGTCGCTGTACCGCGTTCCGCAGCTGCTCGAAAAGCTGATGCCGTTCTGCGTCCTGATCGGCGCGATGACCTGCTACCTCGCGCTGTCGCGGCGGCTCGAACTCGTGGTGGCGCGCGCCGCCGGCGTATCGGCGTGGCAGTTCATCTCGCCGGCGCTGGCCAGCGCGATCATCCTCGGCACCATCGCCACGGTGGCCTACAACCCGATGTCGGCCAACCTGCGCGAACTTTCCAAGCGGATGGAGGCCGAACTGTTCGGCTCGGCACCCGGCGGCGGCATCCAGGACGCGTCCGGATTCTGGCTCAACCAGATCAACAGCGAGGGCCAGACCATCATCAACGCCGCCCGCAGCGAGCGCCAGGGCGTGCGGCTGACCGGTCTCACGGTGTTCCGGTTTGATACAAACCTGCAGTTCAAGGAACGAATCGAGGCCCGCGAGGCGTCGCTGGAAGAAGGCCGCTGGGCGTTCAAATCGGTGCGCCGATACTCCCTCGACAAGCCGCCGATCGAACAGGAAAACCTGTACATCACAACCACCCTGACGCCGGCCCAGATTCGCAACAGTTTCTCGACCCCGGAAACTGTGTCTTTTTGGCAACTCCCCGGCTATATCCGATCTTCGGAGAGCTCGGGATTTGCGACCGCCGGCTACCGTTTGCAGTATCACAAGCTCATCGCACAGCCGTTTTTGCTGGCTGCAATGGTGATGTTGGCGGCGTCGGTCAGCCTTCGCTTCTTCCGGATGGGCGGCGTGCAAAAGATGGTTTTGAGTGGCGTGGGTGCGGGCTTTCTGCTCTACGTTCTGTCGAAAGTAACTGAGGATTTGAGCAAGGCTGAGTTGATGCATCCCATCGCTGCGGCGTGGTTGCCCGTATGCGTGGGCGGCCTCACCGGTTTTTTGGCCTTGCTGTACCAGGAGGACGGGTAGTGGCCGTTGTCGCCGCCCGCCAGTTGAGGTCGCCTGCGTTCAGGCGGCGCAGCCTGCTGCGCCGCTATCGGAGCCGCTTGGCCGCCGTTGGCGTCCCGATGATCGCCCTGCTCGCCGGCTTTGCGCTCGCAGGCATGATCGGGCTTGCCTGGACGGCACCCGCCTCGGCGCAGGGCTTCACTTACAATCCGCGGCCGCCCAAACCGCCGCCCCGGCCCGTCAACAACAACGGGCAAATGCTCGTGCAGGCCGTCGAGGTCGACTACGACTACAATAACCAGCGCGTGTCGGCGGTCGGCAACGTGCAGATGTTCTACAACGGCACCAGCGTCGAGGCCGACAAGGTCATCTACGACCAGAAGACCAAGCGCCTTCACGCCGAGGGCAACATCCGCCTGACGGATGCCGAAGGCAAAGTCACCTACGCCAACATCATGGATCTGAGCGACGACTACCGTGACGGTTTCGTCGATTCGCTGCGCGTCGACACCGAGGATGCGACGCGGATGGCGGCAACCCGTGCCGACCGGACCAGCGGCAATTACACCGTGTTCGAAAACGGCGTGTATACCGCCTGCGCGCCCTGCAAGGACGATCCGAAGAAGCCGCCTTTGTGGCAGGTCAAGGGTGCGCGCATCATCCACGACCAGACCGAGAAGATGCTGTATTTCGAGAACGCCCAGCTCGAATTCTTCGGTGTGCCGATGGCGTATCTGCCGTATTTTTCGACGCCCGATCCCACCGTGAAGCGCAAGACCGGCTTCCTGATGCCGTTCCTCAGCTCGTACACGCCTTACGGCTACGGCGTGGAAACGCCGTTCTATTGGGCGATTGCGCCGGACTACGACGCGACCTTCAATCCGCGTATCACGACCCGGCAAGGCGTGCTGTTTCAGGGCGAATTCCGCCAACGCCTGATCAACGGCTCGTACCAGATCCGCGCCTATGGCATTAACCAGCTTGAGCCCAGCGCCTTCGCCGGCCAGCCCGGCGACCGCAACTTCCGCGGCGGCGTCGAAACCAGGGGCCAGTTCGCCATCAATGACAAATGGACCTGGGGTTGGGACGGCGTGCTGCTGTCCGACTACTTCTTCATGTCCGACTACCGGCTGGCCCAGTACAGGGATACGCTGGGATCGTTCCTGAGCCTGCCGACCGAAGCGATCTCGCAGCTCTATCTGACCGGCGTCGGCAATCGCAGCTTCTTCGACGCGCGCACGATCTACTACCTCAGCTTCTCCGGCAGCCAGGAGAAGGTTCCGGTCATCCATCCGGTGGTCGACTATTCCAACGTGATCAACAGTCCGATCTTCGGCGGTGAGGTCGGCTACAAGACCAACTTCACCAGCCTGTCGCGCTCGACCGCGGCGTTCGACCCGATCACGACGATGGCAAACACCAACGCGCTCTGCACCACCGCGTCCGCCGATCCGCTCGCGCGGGTACCCACGCAGTGTCTGCTGCGCGGCATCCCCGGCACCTACACAAGGTTCACCGCGGAAGCGCAATGGCGGCGGTCGTACACCGACCCTTACGGTCAAATCTGGACGCCGTTCGCGATCGCCCGCGTCGACGCCGTCGATGCCTCGATTTCGAATCAGCCGGGCGTCTCGAATTTCCTGCCTGTCGGCGATACCACCGCGCTGCGCGTGATGCCGACCGTCGGCCTCGAATATCGCTATCCCTTCATCAACGTTCAGCCCTGGGGCACCACCACGATCGAGCCGATCGCGCAGGTCATCATCCGCCCCAACGAGACCTATGCCGGCAGGCTGCCCAACGAAGACGCGCAGAGCATGGTGTTCGACGCCAGCAATTTGTTCGCGATCGACAAATTCTCGGGCTACGACCGCATCGAAGGCGGCGGCCGCGCCAATGTCGGCGTGCAGGCGACCACGCAATTCGACCGCGGCGGCAGCGTCAATGTGCTGTTCGGACAATCCTATCAGCTGTTCGGCATGAACTCGTTCGCGGTCGCCGACCTGACCAATACCGGTGTCGATTCCGGCCTGCAGAACACGCGCTCCGACTATGTCGCCCGCGTCAACTATTCGCCCAACCGGACCTATACGTTCAGCGTGCGCTCGCGCATGGACGAAGCAACGCTCAACCTCAATCGTTTCGAGGCCGAGGGCCGCGCCTCATTCGACCGCTGGTCGGTCAGCCTGCTGTACGGCAATTATGCGGCGCAGCCAGCCCTTGGATACCTGACCCGGCGCGAGGGCCTGCTCGGCAGCGCATCGGTCAAGCTGGCGACGAACTGGGTGGTGTCGGGTTCCGCGCGGTGGGATCTTGAAGCCAACAAGCTCAATCAGTACATCATCGGCGCAGGCTATGTGGACGACTGCTTCGTGCTCGCTGCCAATTATGTGACGTCCTATACCTATTCCGCCGGCACCACGCCGCCGGTCCTCAGTCACGGGTTCATGCTTCAGATCGGCCTGCGGACCATTGCCAATTCGTCCACGTCGGCCTCCGGCGCCGGCGGCATTCAGTAGCGTGGGCGAAGCCTTGAACGTGGGAAGCCTTGCCGAACAGTTCCCGGCGTATTGCGGATCGAATTGGTTGATGCGCCTGACATGAGCATGACGACCATCAAGCCTCGACATCATCGCCTTCGGTCCCGGATCGCAGGCTGCTCGGTTGCGCTGGCCATGCTCACCAGCAGCGGCACTCACCTGCACGCGCAATCGATCGCCTGTATGGTCACCGGCGAACCCATCACCAATCTCGATATCGAGCAGCGCACCAAGCTGAACTTCCTGACGACCCGCAAGCAGATGCCCCGCCAGGAAGTGATCGACCAGCTGATCGACGAAAAGGTGAAGATCCGGGAAGCCAAGAAGTATGGCGTCGACCCCACGGGCAGCGATGTCGATCAGTCCTACGCCCAGATGGGTTCGCGGATGCGGCTCTCGACCGAGCAGCTGACAAAATCACTTGAAAGCCAGGGCATCCGGCCGGAGACCCTGAAGGCCCGCCTCAAGGCCGAGATGGTTTGGACCAGCCTGGTGCGCGGCCGGTACAAGGAGAGCCTCCAGGTCGGCGAGAAGGAGGTCAACGCCGCCGCCCAGGAAGGCGGCGAGGCAACGAAGGTCGAAGCCTTCGAATACAAGATGCAGCCGATCGTGCTGCTGGTGCCGCGGGGTGCTCCGCCGGGCGCGATCGAAGCGCGGAAAAAGGAAGCGGAAGTGCTGCGCGAGCGCGTCCAGAGCTGCGAGGCGGCCAACTCCTACTTCAAGTCGATGCAGAACGGCACGATCCGCGACTCCGTCACGAAAACATCGGCTGAGCTTGCTCCCCCGTTGCGCGAGATGCTCGACAAGACTCCGATCGGCCATCTGACCCCGCCCGAGATCACCAAACAGGGCGTGGAAATGGTCGCCCTGTGCAGCAGGAAGCCCACCACCGTCGATTCGCCGAAGAAGCGGGAAATCCGCGAAAAGATGTATACCGAGAAGTACGAGGCGAAGCAGAAAGCCTATCTGGCCGAGATCCGCAAAGCCGCAATGATCGAATGTCGTTGATGCATGGCAAAGCCCCTCGCGCTGACATCCGGCGAGCCTGCGGGCATCGGTCCCGACATCGCCATCGCAGCGTGGCTCCGGCGTAACGAACTGGACCTCCCGCCGTTCTATCTGCTCGGCGATCGCAACTGCTTCGCCGAGCGGGCAAAGATTCTCGGATTGAAAATCGAACTCGCGGACACCAGTCCGGAGGATGCGGCCGCCGTTTTTGCCAGCGCATTGCCTGTCGTGGCGACGGGCGAAGCCGCAACCGCGCCGCCGGGCCAGCCGGATACCACCAGCGCAAGCGCCGCACTCGCTTCCATCCGTCAGGCCGTCGACCATGTCCGAGCCGGACGGGCCAGCGCTGTGGTCACCAACCCGATCGCCAAGAGCGTGCTGTACCGCGCCGGCTTCCGTCATCCCGGTCATACCGAATTTCTCGCCGAGCTTGCCGCCAATGGCGGGGCGGCACCGCAGCCGGTGATGATGCTGTGGTCGCCGGCGCTCGCGGTGGTGCCGGTGACGATCCATCTATCGGTGCGCGACGCGCTCGCGCAGCTTTCGACCGATCTGATCGTGACGACGGCCCGCATCGCGGTGGCCGACCTGAAAGCCCGCTTTGGCCTCGCCAGCCCGCGTCTGGCCGTATCAGGCCTCAATCCACATGCCGGCGAAGACGGCTCGCTCGGCATGGAAGATATCGAGGTGGTGGCGCCGGCCGTCGACATCCTGCGGCGCGACGGCATCGAGGTCCGGGGGCCGTTGCCCGCCGACACCATGTTCCACGAAGCCGCGCGAAAAACCTACGACTGCGCGATCTGCATGTATCACGATCAGGCGCTGATCCCGATCAAGACCATCGCGTTCGAGGATGCCGTCAACGTCACGCTGGGATTACCGTTCATCCGCACCTCGCCCGATCACGGCACCGCGTTCGACATCGCCGGCACCGGCCGCGCCAACCCGTCGAGCCTCGTCGCGGCGTTGCGGCTCGCCGCGCGCATGGCGGCGGCCAGAGCGTTTTCCAGCGAAGTGGATACCGGTTCGCGTCAAGAAAACGCGTCAAATCAAAAAAGCTCTAGCCCTGAATGAGCGCGATCGACGATCTGCCGCCGCTGCGCGACGTCATCCGCGAACATTCCCTGTCGGCCCGCAAATCGCTCGGCCAGAATTTTCTGCTCGACCTCAACCTCACGGCACGGATCGCGCGCGCCGCAGGTCCGCTCGAGGGCGCCACCATCATCGAGATCGGCCCCGGCCCCGGCGGGCTGACGCGCGCATTGCTGGCGCTGGGCGCGCGGCGCGTTATCGCGGTCGAGCGCGACGAACGCGCACTGGCGCCGCTCGATTATATCGCCAAGCGCTATCCGGGACGGCTGGAGATCGTGCATGCCGACGCGCAGCATTTCGATCCCCGCCCCCTGCTCGGCGGCGAGCCTGCCAAGATCGTCGCCAACCTGCCCTACAACATCGCCACGCCATTATTGGTGGACTGGCTCTCGATCGAGCCCTGGCCGCCCTGGTACGACATGATGGTGCTGATGTTTCAGCGCGAGGTCGCCGAACGGATCGTCGCGAAAGAAGACGACGAGGCCTATGGACGCCTCGCCGTGCTTGCCAACTGGCGCGCCGAGACCAAGATCCTGTTCGACATATCGCCGGCAGCCTTCGTGCCGCAGCCCAAGGTTACGTCGTCGGTGCTGCGGCTGGTGCCGCGCAGCGCGCCGGAGCCGTGCGACCGCCGCGCGCTCGAGCAGGTGGCGGCTGCAGCCTTCGGCCAGCGCCGGAAAATGCTGCGCCAGAGCCTCAAATCGCTGTCGGTCGATCCGGCCCGGCTGGCCGCCGCGGCCGGCGTCGATGCGACCCGGCGCGCCGAGACGATCCCGGTTTCCGGCTTTGTTGCCATGGCCCGTGAATTGACCAATATACGAAGCACAAAATCAAACGTTCCCTGAGGAGAAAATGCCATGGCGCTGATGCGACGCCAATCGCTGGTCAAATTCGATGCGCCCCTGTGCGAAACCATCGTCGACACGCCCAAACCTCAAGGTAGCGAAGTCCTGGTCCGCATCGAACGTTGCGGACTGTGCCACTCCGACCTGCATATCCAGGACGGCTACGCCGATCTCGGCGGCGGCAAGAAGCTCGATACCACGCGCGGCATGACGCTGCCGTTCACGCTGGGCCATGAGATCGCCGGCGTGGTCGAGGAAGTCGGACCCGATGCGCCGAAAGACCTGATCGGAAAGAAGCAGGCGGTATTCCCCTGGATCGGTTGCGGGCAATGCCGCGACTGCGCGAACGGCGATGAGAATCTCTGCGTCAAGCAGCGCTTCCTCGGCGTTTCCATCGACGGCGGCTTTGCCAGCCACGTGCTGGTGCCCGACGCGAAATATTTGCTGGATTACGATCCGCTGCCGGTCAACCAGGCCGCGACGCTGATGTGCTCCGGCGTCACCGCCTATGGTGCGCTCAAGCGCCTGGTCGATCGTCCGCGGCAGCGCAATCTGCTGCTGATCGGGCTCGGCGGCGTCGGTATGATGGGGCTGTCATTCGCGCAGGCGATGTTCACGCAGAAGATCGCGGTGGCGGACCTAAGCCCGGCTGCGCGCGAGAGCGCCTTGAAGAACGGCGCCGCGGTCGCCTACGACCCGTCAGAGCCCGACGTGGCCAAGCGCATGATCAAGGAGACCGAGGGCGGATTCGACGCGGTCGTCGATTTCGCCGGCAACGAGAAATCGATGGCCTTTGCGGTTTCGGTGGTGGCGCGCGGCGGCAAGGTCGTGGTGTCCGGCCTGATGGGCGGCAATTTCAGCCTGCCGATGGTGCAGTGGGTCTACAAGCGCATGACCATCGAGGGCTTCATGGTGGGCACGCTGGCCGAGGGCAAGGAATTGATGGCGCTGGCGCGCGCCGGCAAGATCAAGCCGACGCCGATGAAGGAAGAACCGATGGCCGACGTCCAGAAATGGATCGACGAGCTGCGCGCCGGCAAGGTGGTCGGGCGGATCGTGCTGAAGAACTGAGGCGATGCAGGCGCGCAGCGTTGCCATGAATTGCGGCAACAGCGACGCTGTCGCGTCTTCCAAGGCATTACCGATAAGTTAGATGCACCGTCACCGTAGTTCCACGGAATCGTTGGCGGTGTTGCTCCTGATCTTTCTTCCTCCATTCAACCAGCCAAAGCGAATCTTGTCCGATCGTTGAACAACAGGCTTGAGGTCAAGCAAGGTATCCTAGGCTGCTTGCGCTTGCGATCGCTTGAAGGTGCTGCGCGTTTTTCGAATCGAGATCGATCTTCATAGGTAGCATGCTGCAGCCGAGCGACCCGCGGGTGCCTCGTCGATGTGCACGCGATGATGCGGTCGCGATACCGAAACGCAACAGGCGACCGCAATCAGATGTCGCGCGCGGAATTGTAATGAAGGAACCAAACAGACTCAGGTTAGATTCCATGCAGTTGGAATTTGGCAGGGGGCTCTAATGCCATACTTCAATTTTGATCTCGTCGTCGGCGCTGAGTTTAAAAACCAGGGCGGCATGATCCTCGAGAACACAGATTACGCGATCGATAAAGCTGATAGCCTCGCGAACGAGCTTTGCATCGTTCGCCCCGAGCTGTGTTCGACAGGATGTGCCGTGCGCGTTACTGACGGGGACAGCAACGAGCTCTACCGCACTCCGCTCGAGACTATCGGCCGCGGATGAAATCGTCCGGTCGTGCACGATGAGCGCATGATCTTGCGAATTGCTGCGATGCGTCCATTGAGTGCACTGTCACCGTAATTCTCCAGTGGTGGCGCGCGACGGCAAGATGGTCGGCAGCATTGTTCTGAAGAACTGAAGCGAGCCTGCTCGACAAAATACGGTGCGAAATGACGACTGACGGAGAAGCCGTCACGCGCCGGCGAGCTGGATCAACTTGCGGCCGATCGGTTTGGGTTGCTCGCTGCGCAGGACCAGCGACGTCGTTACAGAGCCGTGTTTGGCAACAGCGTCCACGATCGTTTCAAGCTGTTGCGGAGACGGCACGAAAACCTTGAGAATGAAACAATCCTCTCCGGTTAGTCGCAGCACCTCCATGACGTGAGGCATTTGGGAAAATTGCTTCAGGCAAGCCTGAATATGTTCGTGGGTTGTGCGCACGCGGATGACAGCCATCATTCCCAACCCCAGCGCGGCAGGGTTAATTCGAGCTCCATAGCCGGTAATGACGCCGCGCTCCTCCAGTCGCTTGACCCGTTCGGACGTCGCGGGCTGAGAGAGTCCGATCCTCCGGCCAAGCTCTGACATCGCGATACGTCCATCCTCCTGCATGGCTTCGATGATCGCGATGTCTGTGGGATCGAGGGCTACGACGTTGTTTTCTCGGGATGACATGGGGTGAACCTTAAATCCATCGGTGCGCGCGCTTCTTTTCCGATCATTTCCCATTCCTGATCGCAACGGAAGACGTCAACTTTGTCCCCTTACAAGGGATAACGGAGCGGACATGGTTGAGATCATTATTGTGCCGGGGATCGGAGGATCGGGTGAGTTGCACTGGCAAACCCGCTGGGAAGTTGCAAATCCGCAATGGCACCGCCTCCAACCGACGGACTGGAATCAGCCTGAACTCGATGACTGGATCGCGGCGCTAGATCGCGCGGTTGGTGCAGCCTGGCAGGCGCCGCTCCTCGTCGCTCACAGCCTGGGGTGCCTCCTGGTGGCGCATTGGCAGCAAGTTTCAACGGCGCCGGTAGCTGGCGCATTCCTCGTGGCGGTGCCGAACCCGGAAGCTCCGGCCTTCCCCGTCGAGGCCGCCGGTTTTGCCAATCCGCCGCGGACGGAATTCAGATTTCCCTCGCTCATCGTCGCGAGCGCGGACGACCCTTATGGCACGGCCGAATATGCCCGAGAGAGAGCGAACCAGTGGGGAAGCGGTATCGTCGAGGTTGGAGAACTCGGACACATCAACGAGACCAGTGAGCTTGCGGACTGGCCGCAGGGAAAGGCCTTGTTCGCGGCTTTCGCCGCGGGAACAGCGAGCTGACGGCAAGGCAGTCCCGGCTAACGCCAGCACCCCGCCGTCAGATCGGATCGCGTTTCTCCCGCCTCACCGCCCGCAGACGAAGCTGGCGGCATTTTTTGAATCGCCTGACTTGTATTGCGGCCAGGCCGGCCACTGGCACAGCGGCAGTGAGCGATCAACGGTGATCGGCAGCGCCGGCTGCTGTTCGACGACGGTGAGATTTCCCGGAGCACGGCCATGCTCCACCCAATCGACCAGAACCGACAGCATGTCGACGTTTGCCGGTGCGCCGCTTCCGACGTGGTCGACACCGGGCGCGGCATAGAGGCGGGCGAATTCGGCAGTCGCCGCCTCACCCATCCGCTTCTGCACCTGTTCGAAATAACCGATCCCCGCGTAGGGGCTCTGCGCGTAGTCGGCCATGTATTCAAGCATGATGAGCTTGCCGCCCCGGGCCTTGAACGCGCTGAGGTCGGGATTGGTCGAATCCATCAGCGCGGAAACCTCGCGCACCCGCTCGGCAAAATCCTCCACCCGGTATTTGCGGACATCGAAATTCGGATCGCGCGCGAAGATATGCGCGATGCCGCCCGCCCCGTAGACCCAGGCGATGCCGTTGGCAGGCACCGGCGGCAGCGCCGGAGGTGCGGAGCCCAGCCACCACGCGCTCCATCCGCCGGTCGGGCCAAAGGATTTCGTCCCCTCGCCGGAAACGCCCCACCCCGGATATTCGGTGACGCCGTTGGCAAGCGCGAACGGGAATTTATAGGGGGAAAGCAGCGTGCGAATGGCGGTGAGCTGCGCTTCGCTGAGGCACGCGTCGCCGCTCGTGCCGCTGGCGCAGAGCAGTTTCGCCGGATCGAAGCGCGCCTTGCAGCCGACCGCGTCTTCCACCAGCGCATCGGCAACACCGTCCTGCGCATCGCAGGCGGCGAGCACCGCATCGTGCACGAGCTTGACCTGCGCCGGGCGAATCCACCCCTCCCCCCAGGTCGCAAGGCCGGCGCGGGTGCCGGCGTGCTGCAGGCCGACCCAGTTGATTACGGGAACGCGGGCGAAGATGCCGTCGAAATCGGCAGGATAGCGCTGCGCCATGGTCAGCCCCTCGCGGCCGCCTTCCGAACTGCCGACGAAATACATCCGCTCGGGCTTCGCGCCGTAAGCCCGCTCCATCAGCATGGCGGCAGCGTCGCGCACTTTCTTGTAGGAGGCATGCGCAAAATTGACGAAGGCCTCGTCGTTCGCGGCAAACAGCTGAGGCGGTTCGCCCGGCTTGGTCTCGTGACCGGAGTCAGTGCCGTAGGTCGCAAACCCCCGCGCCAGCGGCGAGGCGCTGTCGAAGGGGGCGGCCGGCGGCAGGCTGAGCCCGGTGATCAACACGCCGTTGAAACCGCCGCCGCCATATTGCACCGAGCGGCCGTTCCATTGCAGCGGCAGATTGAGCTGAAAGCGGATCGGCGGCGCCTTCGGATCGGTCGGATCGATATGACCCAGCACCCGGCAGAATTGCGGGGTCGCGGGACTGATGCGGGCGGCGGGGGTCGGTCCGCCCGGCGCGACGGTCAGCGGCTTCGCCTCGGTGAGCGCGGCCGTATCGACCTTGATCGCGCCGCTGCCTGCACCCGACAATGCGGCGCACGCCGCGACCGGGTCGGCGCCGAGAGGCCGCTCGGCCGCAGCGGCCAGGGCTGGCAGTGCGATGAGACCGCATAGAAATACCGTCGTCGTGATTGGCCGCGATACGGCAAACTTCGTGCTCATGCGATCCTCCTGCGGACCTCTCTTTTGGGTCCTGTCAGACGAAAACTGCCACAAAGCCCGACCGGCGTCACGCCTCGGCCTTGCAGCGACGCGCCACACCACGCTGCGACGCTGTCGAAGCAATAGGCCGCACCGATCGGACATCCGGCCCGCTTTTCGGGGGCCGCGCAGGCTGGTATCCTGCCGGCATATTGCGGGGAATTATTGGAAATGCGCGGGGCTTTCGACGGCAAAGTCTGGACGTTTGCAGCGTTGGCGCTTCTGCTGTCGCTGATGACAGCCGCGCCCGCCGCCGCCGAGAAACGTATCGCGCTCGTCGTGGGCAACTCCGCCTACCAGAACGTTCCCCGGCTCGACAATCCCCGCAACGACGCGGCGCTGATGGCCAACACGCTCGCCGGCCTCGGCTTTACCCTGGTCGGCGGCCGCGCCCAGCTCGATCTCGACAAATCGGCCATGGACACCGCCGTGCAGAATTTCGGCCGCCAGGTCCAGGGCGCCGATGTCGCGCTGTTCTACTACGCAGGCCACGGTGTTCAGGTATCGGGTTCGAACTATCTGGTTCCGGTCGGCGCCAATCCGACGCGCGAGGCCGATGTCGATTTCCAGATGGTGGACGTCAACCTCGTGCTGCGCCAGATGCAGGGCTCTGGCACGCGGCTCAACATGGTGATCCTCGATGCCTGCCGTAACAATCCGTTCGGCGCGCGCGGCCTGCGCGCCTCCGACGGCGGCCTCGCCCAGATGCGCGCGCCGGAAGGCACGCTGATTTCCTACGCGACGCAGCCCGGCAACGTCGCGCAGGACGGCACCGGCGGCAACAGCCCCTACACCAAGGCGCTGGCGGCGACGATCAAGCAATCGGGCCTCGATATTTTCCAGACCTTCAACCAGGTCGGCCTCGCGGTGAAGCGTGAGACCGGCGGCACGCAGCAGCCCTGGGTGTCGTCCTCGCCGATCGACGGCACCTTCTACTTTGTCGCGCCCAGCTCGCCCGCCTCGCCGCAGGTCGCGGTCGCACCGCAACCGGCGCCGCAGCTCTCCAGCACGCTACGCCCCGATCCCGACCGGATCGCGATCAAGGACGTCGCGTTGCTCAGGGAATTGAGCGACCGGCTCTACGAGCACAATTTCGATCCGGAGCCGCTCGACAGCAAGAACGGCATGCGGCTGGCGATCAGCCAGTTCCAGGCCAAGAGCAGCATGACGCCGACCGGCGAGGCCACCGAGGGCGTGCTGACGCGGCTGCGCAAGATGGACGATCTCAAACCCTGGGGATCGATCGTCTACGGCCCCGACAGCAACAAATGGGGCATCTCCTGGAATCACGCGTCGCGGCGCGCGGCGGTCGACGATGCGCTCAAGAATTGCGGATCGAGCAAATGTCCGCTCGAGCTCAGCTTCTATGGATCGCGCTGCGGCGCGTTTGCGATCTCGGGGAATTCTTACTCGCTGGTTCAGCGCGACACGGTCCAGCGCGCCAAGGAGGCCGCGCTTGACGAGTGCAACAAGGCTGGCAAGTCTTGCCGCGTCATCGGTGCGGTCTGCGCCGACGGATCCGGCCGCTAGATTTTAGATTCGAGTCATTGAAAGCACCGGTTTATGCAAAACGCTGTTCAACGTTCGATCAAGGTTGGTCTGCTCTGCCTTTTGATGTCAGCTGGGTTCGGAACGACCGGCTTCTCGCAATCCGGCAGCGCCGGCGGCAGCATCGGCAATGACGAGAAATCGCTGTCGGGATCGCGCACGACGCCGCGGGCGGTTGAGACCGAAAAGCCCGCACGACGCAGCAAGCCAAGGCCCGAGCCCGACGAACCGCGTCGCGCTGCGCGGAAGAGCGGTGGCGGTGGCGGCAATTTCGATGGCACGTGGGTTGCCCAATCCCAGGGCTGCGGCAGCAGCACGGAGCGGTTCGTGATCAGCGGCGGCAGGATCTCGGGCGAATTGAGTTCCGGTCAGGTTAGTGCAAGCGGCGCAACGACGTCAGGCGGATCCGTCTCGGGTTTGAGTTGGAGCAGCTCCGGCCGTTTCTCGGGCCGCAGCGGCTCCGGAACGTTCAGGCGATCGGACGGCTGTTCCGGAACGTGGACAGCGTCGAAACAGTAGCATCGCACTTGGCTCCCGCTCGTCTCAGATGAAGCCGACTCTACATTCGAGAAATTGAAGGCACCTGTTATGAAAAACGCCGCCGGTCAACGCTCGGTCAGGATTGCTCTGTTCTCCCTGTTGATGTCAGCCGCATTCGGCGTAAGCGCCAGCTTGGCGCAATCCGGCAGCGCCGGCGGCAGTATCGGCAATGACGAGAAATCACTGTCGGGCTCTCGCGCCACGCCGCGCGCGATTGAGACGGAGAAGCCCGCACGGCGCAGCAAGCCCGAAGCCGAGAGCCCGCGCCGCGCCTCGCGCAGCAGTGGTGGAGGTGGTGGCGGCGGCAATTTCGACGGCGCTTGGATGGTTACATCCGTCGGCTGCGGCAGCACCACGACTGGCGCGGTGGTCGTGACCAGCGGCAGGATCATCGCCCAGGGCGTCAGTGGCAGCGTCAGCGGCAACGGTTCCGCCCGCACGGTCGGCAATTTCAACGGCATCACGGTCACCAGTTCCGGCCGTCTCTCCGGCCGCAGCGGCTCCGGAACGTTCCGGCAATCGACCGGTTGTGGTGGAACGTGGACGGCCAGCAAACAGTAGCTTTCGTGCCTGTTTCTAGAGCGTTTTCCAGCGAAGTGGCTACCGGTTCGCGTTAAGAAAACGCGTCAAATCAAGAAGCTAGAGCCCCGTTCCGATCGATCAATCGGAACGGAAAAGGCTCTCGCTCCCACCCGCCTCTCAGATGCGGCCGGCGAGCCCCAATTATGCCCTGCCCGCTCCGGAATTGCGGCCCATTACGACCCAAGTCTTTAACGAAAACTTGAGACGTAAGTGTCGCGTAAGCGTCGCGTATCATCATCGGGGATGGCCATGTCAAAGCGTTCAGCGAAATTCATCTCGGCGTTCTTCGCCAGTATTCTGGCGGGAACCAGTTTCGCTGCCGTTGCCCAGGATGCCGCCAAGGAGAACAGCGCGAACAAGGAGAACAGCGCGAAAACGGCGGACACCTGCCTGACGCGTCCAAAAGGACCTTTGCCGGCAGGCGGTCATTGGTATTACCGGACCGATCACGCCACCAAACGCAATTGCTGGTACATCGGCGAAGGGAAGAACAAGACCGCGCGCGCCGCGCCGAAGGAATCTTCATCCACGCCTGCAGCATCGGATTCCGCATCGGCGGAGGCGGCCAATGCCGTTTCGCCGCAGCAGAGCATCAATGCACGCAAAGCGATCGCCAACGCACGCGCCGAACTGACCGCGCCGCAGGCGCGCGTCGAGGATCTGATCGAGCCGCAGAGCACGGGTGCCGTGCCCGCTGCTAGAATCGCAAATAGCCAAATTGCGGCCGCACCGGACTCGCCGCCGCCATCGTCCGTCGCGTCGCGCTGGCCGGAATCTTCGGGCGTCAGCCCCTCGAGCGGTCCGCGCCTTGCCGCGGCCGAGCCATCGCAGAGCCTGCAGACTCAAAACCCGCAGACCCAAAGCCTCCAGACCCAGAACCTTCAAACCCAGAGCCTTCAAACCAATCCCACAGCGGCGCCGCAGCCCGCCGTCCCCCCGGTTGCGCTCGCTGCCGCGGATTCATCGCAGGAAAGACGGTCGGCATCGATGCAGATGCTGCTGCTGGTGATGGCCGGTGCGCTGGCGCTGGCAGGCATCACCGCAAGTCTGGTTTACCGGTTCGGCCGCGCACAGGCGGTCCCGCTGGAAGCGCGCGGTGATCGCCGTGCGATCTGGGACTCGATCCCGACCGAACGGACGTCGCCATCGATGTTCCCGGACGAGACGCCGATCTGGCGCAGCAATACTCCCCGCGACGTTCCCCGCGATCCGCGCGCGCCCGACGATCCGGAGCGGCGGGTAACGGAGATGCTGGCGCGTTTGGCGCGCAGTGCGCATACGTAAGGCCGGGCGTAGCGTAACCCAGGCACGGACAGGCCTGCGACCGCCGTCGGGATTATTTTTCGAGCTGGCGCTGCAGGCCGCGAACGAATTCCGTCAATCCGGTGCGGCGCTCGCGCTTGAGCCGCTCGGCCTTGAGGATCGACTGCACCTCGGCGAAGGCGTGGTCGACGTCCTGGTTGATGACGATGTAGTCGTATTCCGCCCAATGGCTCAGTTCGTGGGTGGCGCGGTCCATCCTTCCGCGAATGACCTCGTCTGAATCCTGGGCGCGGGTGTGCAGGCGCTTTTCGAGGGCGGCCGCCGAGGGCGGCAGAATGAACACGCTGACCACGTCGGCGCGAGCTTTCTCGCGCAATTGTTGCGTGCCCTGCCAGTCGATATCGAACAGCACGTCCTGCCCGGCCGACAGCGCGGCCTCGACCGGCGCGCGCGGCGTTCCGTAGCGGTTGTCGAACACGGTGGCCCATTCAAGCAATTCGCCCTTCTTGGCCATTGCTTCGAATTTCGGTTTGTCGACGAAGAAATAGTCGCGCCCGTCGACCTCTCCCGGCCGCATCGGCCGGGTGGTCGCCGACACCGACATCTTCAAGCCCGGCATCTTGTCGATCAGCATCCGCGACAGCGTGGTCTTGCCCGCGCCGGATGGCGAGGAAAGCACGAACATCAGTCCGCGCCGCTCAACCCCGTCGAAACCACCAGCCGTCATCGCTCACTCCAGATTCTGGACCTGCTCGCGGAACTGCTCCACCACGTTTTTCATCTCGAGGCCGGTATTGGTCAACTCCAGATCGTTCGATTTCGAGCAGCAGGTGTTGACCTCGCGGTTGAACTCCTGGGCGAGAAAATCCAGCCGGCGCCCCACCGGGCCGCCCTTGCCGATCATCTCGCGGGCCTGGGCGATGTGGGAGGCGATGCGGTCGAGTTCCTCGCGGATGTCGGCCCTGGCCGCGATCATGATCGCTTCCTGATTGAGCCGGTCAGGATCGAAACGATCCGACGTTTCCAGCAGCGCTGCGACCTGTTCGGCCAGACGCGCCCGGATCGCTTCCGGCTTGCGGCCGGGCGCCGCCTCGGCCCTCTTCGCGAGCTTCTCGACCTCGTCCATGCGCTGGTTGAGGATCTGCCCGAGCGTGACGCCCTCGCGGCGGCGCATCTCGACCAGATTGGCCAGCGCCTGCTCGAAGGCGGCGGCCGCGGCGTCCTTGGCCGCCTTGTCTTCGGCCTCATCGCTTTCGGGTTCGACCACCTCGATGACGCCCTTGATGCCGAGCAGACCATCGATGCTGGGCGCCACCGCGTCGATCTTGCCGGCGAGCACACCCGCCACCTTTACGATCGAGTTGAGCACGTCCTCATTGATGCGGATGGTCGAGACCGCGTTGGCACGCTTGACGTTGAGATTGGCGTAGACCGTGCCCCGCGACAGCACCTCGCCGGCGCGCTTCTTGGCGAAAGCCTCGAGTTCGTCCCATCCGGGCGGCAGCCGCAACCGCAGGTCAAAGCCCTTGGCGTTGACCGACTTCAGTTCCCATTCGAACGTGTACGGACCGCTGGCGCCGTTGCTCCGGGCAAAACCGGTCATGCTCGATAGCGCCATCGCGTAAAACTTTCCGAAAACAGGGAGATGCGAGACTCGGGGTGCGGCGCGAGCTTAAAACGAATTCACGCCTGATGGAATTGACTTAGCGCTGAACCACCGGCGCCGTGGTGGTCGATTGCGCCGCGCCCTGGCGGGCGCCGGGGGCGGCCGCAGGCGCCGCCGGACGTGCGGGCTGTCTCTTCGTCCCCGTTGGCCTCGGCGTCGTCGCCGTCGGGTTGGTGTCGGCCGCCGGCGCGCCTGCCGCTGCAGGAGCTGCGGCCTCTTCGGCCGGTTCGACCGTGTCGTTCTGGATCTGCTTTTCCAGCACCCGCAGCTTGGCGACGTTCTTCTGGTGCTGGTCGTAGGTTTCAGTAAAGGTATGTCCGCCGCTACCATCGGCGACGAAGAACAGGTCGCGGGTCCGCGCCGGGTTGGCGACCGCCTCAAGCGAGGCGCGGCCGGGATTGGCGATCGGGCCCGGTGGCAAGCCTTCGATCACATAGGTATTGTAGGGCGACGGCTGGGTGATCTCGGAGCGCTTGATCGGCCGGCCCAGCGTACCCTTGCCGCCCACCAGCCCGTAGATGATGGTGGGATCGGACTGCAGCTTCATCTTCTGTCGCAGCCGGTTGGTGAAGACAGCGGCGACCCGGCTGCGCTCGTCGGCCCGGCCGGTTTCCTTCTCGACGATCGAGGCAAGCGTAATCAACGCCTCCGGCGACCTGACCGGAATGTCCGGATTGCGGCGTTCCCAGATTTCCGCAAGCACCCGCTTCTGGGTCTGCTGCATGCGCTGGACCACCTGTTCGCGGCTGGTGCCGCGCGGGAATTTATAGGTTTCCGGCAACAGCGTGCCCTCGCGCGGCATTTCCTTCAGCGAGCCCGAGAACAGGTCGTTGTCGGTGAGGCGCGCCACGATCTGCTCGGAGGTCAGGCCTTCGGGAATGGTGACGCCATGCTGCACCACCTTGCCTTCGACGATGGTGGCGATGACATCGCGCAGGCTGGCGCGCTTCTGGAACGAATATTCGCCGGGCTTGAGATCGGAACTCGCCTTCAACGCAAACACGCTGCCGATGAACAGCCACGGATTGACGTTGATCACGCCCTCGCGCTGCAGCGCGTCGGCGATGTCCCTTTTTCCGGCGCGTGCCGGAATATTGACGATCTTGTCTTCCTGCAGCGGACCCGGCGTCTCCAAAAGCTGGCGGCCGTAATAATACGCCGTGCCCGCGCCGATCATCAAAATGATCAGAATGGTGATGATGGCATTGCCGATCACGACAAACGGATTGCGGGCACGCTCGGACCGCTTCGGCGGCGGCGGTACCTGCTCGGGCTCCAGCGCAGCGCGCGGGCTCCGGGGGGAAATGGGCGGCCTTTCACTCATCGATGCAACCTGAATCCTGCCGGTTCAATCGTGGCCTGACAAACCCCTGCCCGGCCAATAGCATACGCCCACGTCTAGGAGTCATCGCCGAATACGGCAAAACGGTGGAGTCGCTCTAAACACTTGCTAACTAACTACGCGCCGAACGATGACGGAGGCGTTGGTACCCCCGAAACCGAAAGAATTCGACAGCGCGACATTGATCTCGCGTTGGCGCGCCGTTTGAGGCACGAGATCGATCGACGTCTCCACCGACGGATTTTCCAGATTGATGGTGGGCGGGGCGATGTTGTCGCGAATCGCAAGGATGCTGAAAATCGCCTCGATCGCGCCGGCCGCGCCGAGCAGATGCCCGGTCGACGACTTGGTCGACGACATCGACACCTTGGACGTTGCATTGCCGAGCAACCGCTCCACCGCGCCGAGCTCGATCTCGTCGCCGATCTGCGTCGAGGTGCCGTGCGCGTTGATGTAGTCGATATCGGAAGCGCTGATTCCAGCACGCTTCAACGCCGCACTCATGCTGCGGAAGGCACCATCGCCGTCCGGCGCTGGCGAGGTGATGTGATAGGCGTCGCCGGACAGGCCGTAGCCGATCACCTCGGCGTAGATTTTCGCGCCGCGCTTTTTGGCGTGCTCATATTCCTCGAGCACCACGATGCCGGCGCCCTCGCCCATCACGAAGCCGTCGCGATCCTTGTCGTAGGGACGCGAAGCCCGTTCCGGCGTGTCGTTGAAGGCGGTCGAGAGCGCGCGCGCCGCGCAGAAGCCTGCCATCGCCAGCCGGCAGATCGGCGATTCGGTTCCGCCCGCCACCATCACCTCGGCATCGCCGAGCGCGATCAGGCGGCTGGCGTCGCCGATCGCGTGCGCGCCGGTCGAACATGCGGTGACTACGGAATGGTTAGGTCCCTTGAGACCATGCTCGATCGAGACGTAGCCGGAAGCGAGATTGATCAGCCGCCCTGGAATGAAGAACGGCGAGACCTTGCGCGGCCCGCGCTCCTTGAGCAGCAGGGCGGTATCGGCGATGCCGGACAGGCCGCCGATTCCGGACCCGATCAGGGTGCCGGTCGCGCATTTGTCTTCTTCGCTCTCGGGATGCCAATCGGCGTCGTCGAGCGCCTGGCGCGCGGCGGCCATCGCAAAGATGATGAAATCATCGACCTTGCGCTGGTCCTTTGGCTCCATCCACTGGTCCGGATTGAAGGTGCCGCCGCTACCGTCGCCGCGTGGAATCACGCAGGCGATCTGGCTGGAGAGATCGGCAACTTCGAAGGTCTCGATTCGCCTGGCGCCACTCCGGCCGGCGAGGATACGCGTCCACGTTGCGTCAACGCCGCAGCCGAGTGGCGTAACCATGCCCAGCCCCGTGACGACAACCCGCCTCATATCAAAAACTCCGGCCCGAAACTGGCGGTCCATAACAAGAAACCGGGGGACCGTTCGACAACGGCCCGTCCGGCTCTATGCGCACCGCGCGGGGGCGTCAGCTTTTCGCGTTCTTTTCGAGAAATTTTGTCGCGTCGCCGACGGTCAAAATCGTTTCCGCGGCGTCATCGGGAATCTCGCAACCGAACTCTTCTTCAAATGCCATCACAAGCTCGACGGTGTCGAGGCTGTCAGCGCCAAGGTCATCGATGAAACTTGCCGCATCGACCACCTTCTCGGGTTCAACACCGAGGTGCTCGACCACAATCTTCTTAACCCGCTCGCCAATCTCACTCATCGTTCAACCTCGTGCTTGTTCCATTGGACCCGACCCCAAGATACCGCAAGACGATACGAGCCATCGTGGTCGTTAAACTTCCTTCGCAATCGCGCATAGTCTTGATTCGGCACGGTGGTAGCCGATAAAGGCCCGGCGAACGGCAGGCGTCGCCACGCCAATATACAGGGTTTCAAAATCCTGCAATGGCCTTGTTTGCCCATCCGTCGGTGGTTCGGTTATCATACTTCCCTACCGTTGACTACAAGCCCTCGCCCGGCCCCCCGAAACCGCCTTTGAGCCCATCGATCGGGCCGTTAACCGGCTCAAATCATGGCCATTCCGCCGTTGACGTGGATGGTTTGCCCGGTGACGTAAGCCGCCTCGTTCGAACTGAGATAAACCGCCGCCGCGGCGATGTCCTCGGGCGTTCCCAGCCGCGCTGCAGGAACCTTCGACAGGATGGTCTCGCGCTGCTTGTCGTTGAGCGCATCCGTCATCGGTGTCTTGATGAATCCGGGCGCGATGCAATTGGCGGTCACGTTGCGCTTGGCGTACTCGGCGCCAAGCGTCTTGATCAGGCCGATGATTCCCGCCTTCGACGCGGTGTAATTGGCCTGTCCGGGATTGCCGGTCACACCGACGATCGAGGTGATGGCAATGATGCGGCCGAAGCGCTTGCGCATCATCAATTTGGTCGCGGCGCGCGCCAGGCGGAAGGTCGCGGTCAGGTTGACGTTGATGACGTCGTCCCAATCCTCGTCGCGCAATTGCACGAACAGGTTGTCGCGGGTGATGCCGGCATTAGCGATCAGGATATCGACCTGCCCCATCGCCGCCTCCGCCGCAGGCACCAGGGCCTCGACTTCCGCGCTGTCGGAAAGATTGCACGGCAGCACGTGAACGCGCTCGCCGAGCTTGGTGGCGAAGGCATCCAGCACTTCGCGGCGCGTACCCGAGATCGCCACTGTCGCGCCCTGCGCATGCAGTGCCTGCGCGATGGCGTTGCCAATGCCGCCGGTCGCGCCGGTCACCAGCGCCGTCCTGCCCGTCAAATCGAACATCGAAGTCTCCTTTTCGGCGCGCTTACGCTGAAGCCGCCAATGCGTCCTTGGCGGCGGCAATGTCCCCGGGCCCGCCGACGGATACGCCAACGGCACCGTCGGCGATGCGCTTGACCAGCCCGCTCAGCACCTTGCCGGCGCCGATCTCGAAAAATCGCGTGACACCGTGGCCCGCCATATAGGCGACCGACTCGCGCCAGCGCACGGTGCCGGTGACCTGCTCGATCAGGCGGCGCCTGATCTCATCGGGATCCGTGATCGGCGCGGCCAGCACGTTCGACACCAGCGGCGAAGCCGGCGCCTTGATCGTCACATCGGCCAGCGCCTTCGCCATGGCGTCGGCCGCGGGCTGCATCAGCTTGCAATGGAACGGCGCGGACACCGGCAGCAGCATCGCGCGCTTGGCGCCCTTGGTCTTTGCAATTTCAAGCGCGCGTTCGACCGCGGCCTTGTCGCCGGAGACCACCACCTGCCCGCCGCCATTGTCATTGGCGGCCTGGCAGACCTGGCCTTGCGCAGCTTCAGCCGCGACAGCCACCGCCGCCTCGTAGTCCAGACCCAGCAGCGCGGCCATGGCGCCGACGCCGACCGGCACGGCCTTTTGCATCGCAAGGCCGCGGGTGCGCAACAGGCGCGCGGTATCGCTGAGGCTGAGGCTGCCGGCCGCGGCCAGCGCCGAATATTCGCCGAGCGAGTGACCGGCCACGAATGCCGCATCCCGCCCGACCGAGAAGCCGGCCTCGGTCTCCAGCACGCGCAAGGTCGCGATAGACACTGCCATCAGCGCCGGCTGAGCATTTTCGGTGAGCTGGAGGGTTTCGGCAGGCCCCTCCCAGATGATCGCGGTCAGCTTTTCGCCGAGCGCCGCATCGACCTCGTCGAATACCGCCCGCGCGGCCGGAAAGGCGTCCGCCAGGGCCTTGCCCATGCCCACGGCCTGCGACCCCTGGCCCGGAAAGGTGAATGCTGCGGTCATTTTGACTGAAAACTCCTTCAAGTGCAGCCGTAAGACACCGGCTTTCGCCGCCCTGTCAAGCCGGACGGAGCGTGCATCGCACAAGCAATCGCGGTGCAAAATTGGTTACGCCGCCCGGAACCTCGCCGCGGCGCTTGCCGGCATCATCGCAGATATCGATCAACCCAGCTATTTCGGCACCGGAGCAGCTCCTGCTGTCTTGAGCGCCATGTAACAAGCGTGTAACGGCGCGAGCGGAAACGGATGCCGCGCCAGCCCCGCAATCGCCGAGCCCCGGCCAAGTCGTGCTCATAAGTCTTACCCAGGTGATCTCTTGAGTCCTGAACCTTCTGCGAAACCCGTGGCGTCAAGCTCGTTCGCGGCCATGAAGTCGCGGCCCTATCGGGCCCAGTTCATCGCCTACGTGCTGGCCATGATGGCTGACAATGTCGAGCACGTGATCAGCTACTGGGTGGTGTTCCAGAAATTCCATTCGCCGGCGCTGGCGGGCTTTGCGGTGCTGTCGCACTGGCTGCCATTTCTGCTGTTTTCCGTCGCCGTCGGCGGGCTCGCCGACCGGTTCGATCCACGCCGCATCATTCAGTGCGGAATGCTGCTTTTCATCGTGGCGTCGGCGGGATGGGGAGTTTTCTTCGTCACCGACACGCTTCAGATGTGGCACGCGATGCTGCTCCTGGTCATCCACGGCTGCGCCGGCGTGCTGTGGCAGACGCCGAACCAGCTGCTGCTTTACGATATCGTCGGCCCCGCCGACCTGCCGAGCGCGGTGCGGCTGAACGCGATGGCGCGCTATTTGGGAATCCTGGTCGGTCCGGCCGCGGGCGGCGTGATCATGCTGGCACTCGGCCCGTCCCACGGCATCATTCTCAACACGCTTTTTTATCTCCCGATGCTGCTCTGGCTGTTCTGGGCACCCATCAGCGCCCAGGGCGCAGTGGCAAAGCGCCTCGCCGTCCGCGGCCTTTCCGACATCGTGCAGACCATCCGTGTCATCGGCACCTACCCTGTCCTGATCTCGATGACGCTGCTCGCCGGGCTGACCTCCTTCATGATCGGCAACGCCTATCACGCCCAGATGCCGGGCTTTGCCATCGATCTCGGCCACGGCGACCCCGGCGTGGCCTACAGCGTGCTGCTGGCGGCCGACGCCGCCGGCGCGCTCCTCGCAGGCATCGCGCTGGAAGCGTGGGGACGGCTCAGAGCGACGCCTCAGACGGCCATCGTCCTTGCCATTCTATGGGCGTTGTCGCTGCTCGCGTTCGCGTCGGTCGGGATCTACTCGCTTGCGATCGCACTGCTGTTCGCCGCAGGTTTCTTCGAGCTGTCGTTCAACACGATGGCGCAGACCATGGTCCAGCTGAATGCCCCCGCCGACATTCGCGGCCGCGTCGTCGGCCTGTTCAACATGGCCGGGCTCGGCATGCGGGCCTTCAGCGGCATCACCGTGGGCCTGTTCGGCGCGGCGATCGGCATTCACTGGTCGCTCGCCCTGTCGGCCGCGGTGCTGTTGGCGTTTCTGTTCGTGCTGTTTCGCCGCGCCAATCCGCAAGCCGGCCGAACACGCGTTAGCGGCGGCTAGAAGCCGCCGGCCTTCTGATCGCCGCCGACCTCCGCCCCGGCCCGCGCACGGCGCGCGCTGCTCACAAGCTGGCCCGGACGATCCTGCTGGTTTGGCTTCGCGGTGGCGAGCCGCAGCACGGCAGCGTAATTCGGCTGCACCTCCATGCGGTCCGCATGCCGGCTTTGGCTCAGAATGCTGTGGACGCGCGGCAGGTTGTAGCAGGGCACGTAGAACAGCAGATGATGCTCGAGATGATAGTTCACGTAATAGGGCGCGATGAACAGCCGCTCGAGGAAGCCGGCATGCGTGGTGCGGGTGTTGCGCAAGGGATCGCTGCTGTCGGGCACCACGGCATGCTCGGCGATATTGCGGATGCGGGTGATCACCATCTGCCAGGTGAAGAGCGGCAGCAGCCATAACAGCGGATAGGCCCACCACACCCCGGCAGCGGCAAGGCCTGCGAACATCACCGCATTGACCGCGAACTGCGGACCAAGCTTTTCCCAAAAATGGGCAGCGCGCTTCGACAGTGGCCATTCCGCAGGACCCAGCGCGTTGAGCAATTGCGCCTTGCGCTGCTGATAGCCGGTCTGCCCGGTGATATCGCGCAGGAATTTGCGGCGATAGCTCATCTTCGTAATCGGAAACGGCGCCGACAGGATGAGATCGGGATCATCCTCCTGCTGGGTGCGCGCATGATGCTGCAGATGATAGCGGCGATAGGCGCGGGTCTCGGCAAAAACCGGATAGGCGCAGAACCACTGGCTCAGAGTCAGATTGGTTTTCTCGTCGGCCGACAGGCAGCCATGGGCGCCGTCATGCATCAGGATCGCAAGCCCGAGCTGGCGCGAGCCGATGATGCCGACGGCCAGCAGAAACGTCAGCAGATTGGGCCACCACGCCACCAGCGCGATCGAGCCAATGATCAATACCCAGGCATGAACGATCAGGGCAACGCCTTTCCAGGTCGAGCGCCGGCGCACGGCGATCAATTCATCCTCGGACAGGAAATCACGGGCACGCATGCGAAGCGCGGTCATGACGATGTCTCCCCTTCGGTTGAATCTGAAGCGGATGTGGGATTGCCGACGAGGCGCAGGCGGCCGCCGTCGCCGGCCGATTTCGTCGTCGCCTGCTCGCCCAGCACGCGCAGCATCTCTGCGGATAATTCTTCGGCCGAACGGCCCATGGCATAGCCCTCGACCATCACGCCGATCGCGACCGCCCAGAATCGCCGCGAGGTCGCGTCGGGATCGCGCAGCGTGCTCCAGCCGTGGCATTCGATCTGGTTCGAATAGGCGCGCAGGCCCTCGCCGTGCAGCCGTTCGATGGTGCGCTCCACCAGCGGCGCGAGATCCTGGCGGCGGCGCGTCAGCGTCAGAGCTTCGGCAAAGAAGGCGACCGAATCCGTTGATGTCACGCTCTCGACCAGCGCGCGCGTGTAGTCGCGCGGCGTGTGCGCCGACAACGCCGCCTGCTCGGCCGCACGGGCGACATAGAGCATGTCGCGGCAGGCGGCCTCGACGAACAGCGCTTCCTTGGTGCGGAAATAATAGGTGATCTGGCTCGGAAACGCGTCGGCAGCGGCAGCGATATCCGAGATCGAGGTGCCGGAAAGGCCACGCTCTTTGAACAGGCGGCTGGCGCCATCCAGCAGGCGGGAACGCATCTGGCGTCCGGCGGAACGCGTGGCGCGGACGGCGTGCTTGGGGTCGCCGGCCAGTGCCTGAGCGGTTTCGACGGACTCGGAAACCATTTTGGGAGCCATTTTGCCCTCTCGTCTTTTATTTGTATGACATACAAACAAATATGTCAATTGGGTCCTTGGAGGCAGAGGTCGGCCATGGCATCAACCGGGCCAAAATCCCGCATCAACGCTTGCCAGCGGGCTCAAAATCTCTATAAACCGCGCATCCGTGGATCCCGGCCGGGAGCTGAACGGACGGTCTCAGCAATCTCACCTTTCGGCGATGTTGATGTGGCAGGGCCAGTTGGCCCGTCGTCCCGTGCTTCCGCCTTCTGAGCATTATCGAGTCCTTTCCGAAGGTCTCGAAGGGCTTGCCGCCGGGAACCGCGCCAACACAGGAAAGGACACCCATGCCTCTTTATGAGCATGTTTTTCTCGCGCGTCAGGATGCGAGCACCCAGCAGGTCGAAGAGCTGACCACCCAGATGACGGGCATCGTCGAAGGGCTCGGCGGCAAGATCACCAAGACCGAGAACTGGGGCGTGCGCTCCCTCACCTATCGCATGAACAAGAATCGCAAAGCACATTTCGTGCTGATGAACATCGATGCGCCCTCCGCTGCGGTCACCGAGATCGAGCGGCAGGAGCGGATCTCTGAAGACGTCATCCGCTATCTCACCGTCCGCGTCGAAGAGCACGAGGAAGGTCCCTCCGCCATGATGCGCAAGGCCGATCGTGACCGCGAACGCGACGACCGTGGTGGTGGTGGTTTCCGTGGTGACCGCGAAGGCGGCTTCCGTGGCGACCGTGAAGGCGGTGGCTTCCGTGGCGACCGTGGCCCGCGCCGTCCGCGCGATGAAGACGCAGCGGTTGAGGAGTAAGAATCATGGCTGAAGCTGGTGCACGCCGTCCGTTTTTCCGCCGCCGCAAGACCTGCCCGTTCACGGGTCCGAATGCGCCGAAGATCGACTACAAGGATTCCAAGCTGCTGATGCGTTACGTTTCCGAGCGCGGCAAGATCGTGCCGAGCCGCATCACCGCCGTCTCCGCCAAGAAGCAGCGTGAACTCGCCCGCGCCATCAAGCGCTCGCGGTTCCTCGGCTTGCTGCCCTACGTTATTCGCTAAGACGATTTCGATCGGCGGCATCCGTGCCGCCGATCGCGACTTTTCATAAGGCTTCCGGGTCGTCCGGTCGCCGATGGTTGGGGTCCAAAGACCTCTAACCGCTCGAAGGGAGCGGGACAGCTGATGATCGTGATCATACTCATTGCGCTTGCGGCCGGCTCTGCGTCGGCGCTGATGTTCGCCTCGATCATCTCGGGCGCGCTGATCTCATTGCTGCTGTTCTATCTGGCCCCGCTGCCACTGATGGTGGCCGCGCTTGGATGGGGACCGCTTGCGGCGACGATCGGCGGCATCGCGGCGGCTTCGGGCCTCGGGCTGATGTTCGGCCTGCCCTACTGCGTCGCCTTTGTCATTACCGTCGCCCTGCCCGCCTGGTGGCTCGGCCATCTCGCGCTGCTCGGACGACCGCTGCCCGCCGAGGAAGCAGGCAACGGCGCCCCGCCTGCCGCGGCTGCCGTGGAATGGTATCCGGTCGGCCGCATCCTGTTGTGGATTGCAGGCTTTGCGATGCTGACCACGATCACCGCCATGCTGACGCTCGGCAGCGACGCCGAGGCGATCACGGCGTCACTGAAACGCGGCCTGATGCGAATTCTGACGCCTCGCAATGCTGCGCCATCGGGCGACACCGAGCGGTGGGTTAGCGCGCTTGCAATCATCGCGCCGCCGGCAGCCGCGATCGTCGCCATGATGACGCTGACGCTCAACCTCTGGCTCGCCGGCAAGATCACGGCGACCTCGGGCCGCCTGCACCGGCCCTGGCCGGACTTGAAGAGCGCTGAATTGCCGCCGATGACGCTGGTCGCGTTGTCGGTCGCCCTCGCATTCTGTTTCGTCGGCGGGCTCGTTGCGTTGTTCGCGCAGATCACGGCCACCGCCTTGTTGATGGCTTACGCCATCACGGGCTTTGCCGTGCTGCACACGCTGACACTGGCGCTGAACGGCCGCGCGTTCTGGCTGTCCTGCGCCTACGCCGTCGTCGTGGTGTTCGGCTGGCCGGTGCTGGCACTGGTCGTGCTTGGCCTCGCCGACGCCGTATTCGGATTTCGCCAACGCTTTATGCGCGGCAGACCACCGCCGGTGCCTGCAGCGTAACCATTCCACCCATCCACTCAAACCGGATCATCACCACTTCAAAAGGAGAACGAATATGGAAGTCATTTTGCTGGAACGCGTCGCCAAGCTCGGTCAGATGGGCGAAGTCGTCAAAGTCAGGGACGGATTTGCCCGCAACTTTCTGCTCAAGCGCGGCAAGGCGCTGCGCGCAACGTCGGACAATCGCGCCAAGTTCGACGGCATGAAGGCCGAGCTCGAGGCCAACAACCTCAAGGCCAAGGGCGAAGCCACCAAGGTCGCGGAGAAGATCAACGACCGCAACGTCGTCGTGCTGCGCCAGGCCTCCGAAACCGGCCAGTTGTTCGGTTCGGTCAGCGTGCGCGACATCATCGCTTCCTTCGAGGCCGACGGCGTCACCATCAGCCGCAGCCAGGTCATGCTGGACGCGCCGATCAAGACCATCGGCAAGCACTCGATCGCCATCGCCGTGCACCCCGAAGTCGAAGTCAGCGTCAGCGTCACGGTTGCACGCAGTGCCGATGAAGCCGAGCGCATCAACCGCGGCGAAGACATCTCGAGCCGTCAGGAAGATCAGGACGCCGCCGCCGAGGCGCTGGCCGCCGCCGGCGAATTCTTCGATCCGGAAGCCCAGCACGACGACGAAGCGCCGGCTCCGGCTGCGACCGAGAAGTAACGCGCGCCTCTCTTTATCGCGCCTCTGTTTATGTGAGAACCAAGCCCGGCCGATCAGGCCGGGCTTGGGATTCGTGCCGCCGCTTTCTCGTCGAGCATCGCGATCGAGGCCAGCGCCGTTGCGGTGTGCTTTTCGACGCCGTCGGTGAGGCAATAGACATCGGCCGCAACCACCGCGACCTGACGTCCGGGCTTGATCACCCGCGCCCGGCAGATCAGCCGCTCGCCCACCGCCGGCGACAACAGATTCAACTTATATTCAGCCGTGAGCGCCGCCTGGCCGCGCGAGGTCGCAGCCGCGATGGTGGTCGCATTGTCGACCAGAAACGCGGTAACGCCGCCATGGAACAGGCCGTGCTGTTGCAACAGCTCCGGCCGGCGGTCGACCGCGAGCGTGCAGGAACCGCGCGTCAGTTCGGACAGCTCCGCGCCGATATGGGTCATAAAACCCTGGCGGCCGACATTATCGCGGATGCGCGTGGCGATCGGCGCGAACTCCGGATCGGTATTGGCGATCATGGGGTCTCTCCTGTTATGTGGCCGGCATCGATGGCGACCACCGCACGGGTGGCGCAGGCGATCAGGGTGTCGGCGTGGTCCCTGGGATCGGCGCGGTCGCGGCCCGACAGCCAGGCGCGGCAGAAAATCTGCGCAGGTCCGATGATCTGGCTGAAGAACAAGGTCGCCGTCATCGGCAGCAATTCGCCGCGCGCGATCAGCGGCGCGCGCCAGCGCTCGACGGCCTCGGCGAGACGCGAATTCTGCGCGCGCTGCGCACCACGGATTTCTTCGGTCCATTCGCTGCGCGAAATCTCGAACAGATAGCGCGCCTCGCGCCGGTTGTTCACGACCCAGTCAAGATGCCCATGGATCAACCGTGCCACGCCTTGTCTGGCGCCGCAGGATTCGTCGATCCCGGCGAGTACTGCGGCGTGATAGCGGCCGAAGATTTCCAGGAACAGCGTGCCGGCCAGCTCCTTCTTCGATCCGAAGAAATGGAAGAAGCTGCCGTTGGACGCGCGCGCCCGGGTTCGAATGGCGGCCACGGTTGCGCCCTCAAAGCCGTCGCGGTCGAACACCGCCAGTCCCGCCGCCAGCAAATCCTCTCGCGCCGTGGTCACCACGCCAAACCTCGCCGGTTAGATCACTGCTCTAGAGTATTACTCTAGCGATGATTGAGCAAGTCCGCTCGCGAGCTTTCCTTCGCGAACGTTATTGGTGTGCGTTGTTGGAACGCGGCGTTACTGGGAAATCGGCGGTGCGGGCGGCCCGGCCGGCACGACCGCCGGTGGAGGCGGCGCAACTGCCGTCACCTCGGGCGGAGTGGCCGGCGCAGTTGCTGCGGCGGGCGCCGACGGGCTCGGGATGGCGGCTGGCTCTCTCGGAATCGCGGCTGATTCTGATGTGCCGCTGGGGGGCGGCGCGGCGGCGGCCGGCGCGGGCGTGACCGGAGGAACTGGATCAGGCCGCAGCGGCGTTGGTTCGCTGCCGCCGGTTTCCCTGGGCGCATCGACCTTGGCGGTCTCAGACTTGGCTGCTTCAGGCTTGCTCGCTTCAGATTTGCCTGTTTCAGATTTGCCTGTTTCAGACTTGCTCGGGTCAGACTTGCTCGGGTCAGAGATCCCCTCGCCCGCCGGCTTGGCGGCTTCAGGCTTTTCGCCGGCGTCCACCTTGGCGGTTTCGCGCTTGGCCTCTTCCTTGGCCGCCTCGTCCGGTTTCGGCGGCTCTTCGGCAGGTTTGCCGCGCTTGCCGAGCTTCTGCTTGGCGCCCGTCTTGCTGTCGGTCGCGGCCTGCGGCGTCTGGCCATCGGCGGGCCTGGCGGCATCGGCCGGCTGCTGGCCCGGCCGTCGCCTGCTCTCGCGTGCGGGGCCTTGCGGCGTGAGGCCATCGGCGTCGGGCCGGGACGCCTCTTGCGTGGCGGCGGGATGTTGCCGGCGGCCGGGCTGATCCGGCCTGGCAGCCTCTTGCTTGGCGCCCTTTGCCGCATCGGTCTTCGGCTGATCCTTGCTCTGAAAGCGCGTGTCGGCGGCGCCGTTCGATATCAGGAACGAGGCGAGCACCCCGGCCATCTCGCTGCTGGTGGTGTAGTGCTGGCGCAGGAAGCCGGGCAGCGACGATGCCGAAACGTTCTTCAACAGGCCGCGGGGGCTCTTGTGGCACGCGTTGCAGGTACCCGCGAAGATCTGGGAAGGGGTCTTGCCGGCCTCCAGGTTTTCAGCCCGCGCCATCAGACAGCCAACCAGAAGCATCACCGTCGCCAGACTGAGCGCTCGGCTCAACATTCCCTGCTTCTCCAATTGGAATCGCTTCCAGCGTCGCGCAACACGGCCGACGGCGGTCACCTTTTAGCCGATTATCCTGCGAATGGAAGCTCACTTGTGACGCAACTGCGTGATCTCCACATTTTGGAATATCCGCTTTGACTACAACGCCCTAGCCCGTCGGGTTGATCACGATTATGATCTGGTTGACGCACATGGGAACCTTCGTTCCCGCCGTGCGTCGGTTGTAACGGGCCGGTCGTTCCATTGGTGCTTTGATGGATCGTTTGTTGCGTTATTTCCTAGGACAGTTCATCCGCCGCGGCACGATGACATTCACGGCCGCGAACGGGACCACATTTACCTGCGGCGACGGCACCGGGCGGCCGGTATCGGCCCGGTTCCTGAGCCCGCGCACCGAGCGGCGGATTCTCCTCAATCCCGAACTGGCGCTGGGCGAAGCCTATATGGACGGCACGTTCGTCGTCGAAAATGGCTCGATCGCAGACGCGCTCGCGATCCTGCTCGATCAGCCTGCCATGGTGCCGCAATGGGCCCGGCTGCAATGGTGGATGCGCTATCTCGCCCGGCACATCAGCCAATTCAACTGGCGCGGCCGGTCACGAAACAATGTCGCGCATCATTATGACCTCGACGGGCGGCTCTATTCGCTCTTCCTCGACGCCGACAAGCAATATAGCTGCGCCTATTTCGAGACGCCGGATGCCACGCTCGATGATGCCCAGTTGGCCAAGAAGCGCCACCTCGCCGCCAAGCTCAGAATCGGGCGCGGCGACCGCGTGCTCGACATCGGCTCGGGCTGGGGCGGCCTTGGGCTCTATCTGGCCGAGATGACCGGCGCCGATGTTACCGGCATTACGCTCTCGACCGAGCAATTGCAGGTCGCTAACGCCCGCGCCGGGGAAAAAAAGCTGGGCCGTCAGGCGAAATTCCTGCTCAGCGACTACCGCGACATTCCGGGTCCGTTCGACCGGATCGTGTCGGTCGGGATGTTCGAGCATGTCGGCGTCGGGTTTTATGAAACCTTCTTCAAGCGATGCGCCGAGTTACTCAGCGACGACGGGATCATCGTACTGCACTCGATCGGCCGCTCGACCGGCCCCGACGTGACCAGCCCCTGGATCACCAAGTATATTTTCCCGGGTGGCTATATCCCCGCGATGTCCGAAGTGACGCCGGCGATCGAGAGCGCCGGGCTTCTGGTCTGCGACATCGAGATTCTGAGGCTGCACTATGCGGAGACGCTGAAAGCCTGGCGCGAGCGCTTCATGGCGCGGCGCGAAGAGGCCGTGCGCCTTTACGATGAACGCTTTGCCCGGATGTGGGAATTCTATCTGGCCGCGTCGGAGATGTCGTTCCGCAAGCAGAACCTGATGAACTTCCAGATCCAGCTCACCAAGCGCCAGGGCGTCGTACCGATGACGCGCGACTACATCGCGCGCGAAGAGGCGCGGCTGCGCGGGATCGAAACCGGAAAGCAACCGCGGCTGCAAATCGCGGGCGAGTAGGCCGGTTTTGAGCTGAATGTCTTAGTTTCGGAAGCTGTAGCCCGAGCCGTAGGCTATTCCGGCAGTAGCGGGGCGCGCGAGTTGCGCGCGCAGAGCGTCCAAGACGTCGATATCGCAAGGCGCGACACGCGATTCCGGGCGCGAGACAAGTTCCATGGTGTCGATCAACATCGACAACCAAGCACGCTGCTCGCTTCCTGATCGCCATGTACCGAGCTGTTGACCCATCGTCTTGTCCTTGATCCCTGCTCTTAACCAACCCGAAAGCCTAAAACCCGTTCCCGAATTCCTCGACCAGGATGCCGGCCAGAAAGCCCCTCGGATGTGATCTGGTTCACAGAGTTCGCCGGCTGATTGCCGTAAAACTACTGAATGGCCCAGAAAACCTACTCAACCTCGCTCGTCCCTCGCGCCGATCTCATCGTCGATTACGCCTTGATCGCGACCGGCATCGGCTCGGCCCTGATCGCGTTGATCTTTCTCATCCTGGCTTGATCAATCGCTAACATCGCGGCCCGGATGACCTCCGCAGCCTTGGATAGGTCTGTCCAACTGGCGATAAAGTTCAGTTGGCCCTAACAGCTTTCCCAACATTTTCGTGAATTCGGTGGCACCGCCCGGCCGCCGCGCGGTTTTGGCCAAAACCCGTCAAGTGCAATGCCGCAACGACCGACGGGGATTCACATCTCGCTTGTGTGAATCGGGCATAAGGCATGTAGGTACTTCCGCTCGGCACGAGGGGAGCGCTTTATCGCCGCCCCAATCCGGCATCCCAAATACCGACCCAAATCCGAAGAACAATTCCGAGCATGGCGCTGACTGATTCGAACATTCTGAAGCTTGCCCCCGACGCGGGAACTCCGGCCTATCGGAGTGCGCCGCACAATATCGAAGCCGAACAGAGTCTGCTTGGCGCGATCCTGGTCAATAACGACGCGTTCTACCGGGTTTCGGACTTCCTCGAACCAAAACACTTCTTCGAACCGATTCATCAGGCGATCTACGAGACCGCCGGCAGCCTGATCCGGATGGGCAAGGTGGCGACGCCCGTCACGTTGAAAACCTTCCTGCCCGCCGAGACTGATATTGGCGGCATGACGGTTGGCCAGTACCTCGCCCGTGTCGCGGCCGAGGCCACCACCATCATCAACGCGCAGGATTACGGCCGGACGATCTACGACATGGCGTTGCGCCGCGATCTGATCCGGATCGGCGAGGACATGGTCAACGTTGCGTTCGACGCGCCGGTGGATTTTGCCCCGCGCGCGCAGATCGAGGACGCCGAACGCCAGCTCTACGAGCTGGCGGAGTCCGGCCGTTACGACGGCGGCTTCCAGCGTTTCGCGCAGGCGATGAAGACCGCGCTCGATATGGCGGCCAACGCCTATCAGCGCGACGGAAAATTGTCAGGCATTTCAACTGGCCTCCGCGATCTCGACTCCAAGATGGGCGGCCTGCAGCGGTCGGACTTGATCATCGTGGCCGGACGTCCCGGCATGGGCAAGACCGCGCTTGCCACCAATATCGCCTATAACATCGCCGAAGCGCACCAGGCGGAAGTTCAAGCCGACGGCACCATGAAGTCGGTCAATGGCGGCGTTGTCGGCTTCTTCTCCTGCGAAATGTCCGCCGAACAGCTCGCCACGCGTATTCTGGCCGAGCAAACCGGCATTGCGTCCAGCATGATCCGCCGCGGCGGGATCAAACAGGACGAATTCGACAGGATCCGCGACTACACCATCAAGCTCGAGCACTTGCCGCTGTTCGTCGACGAAACGGGCGGCCTTTCGATCTCGCAATTGACGGCGCGCGCGCGGCGGCTGAAGCGGCAGAAGGGCCTCGACATCATCGTGGTCGACTACATCCAGCTGCTGCAGGGCTCCGGCAAGCGCGGCAACGACAATCGCGTGCAGGAAGTCACCGAAATCACCACCAGCCTGAAAGCGCTCGCCAAGGAACTCAATATTCCCGTGGTCGCGCTCTCGCAGCTGTCGCGACAGGTCGAAAGCCGCGACGACAAGCACCCGCAATTGGCTGACTTGCGCGAATCCGGCTCGATCGAACAGGACGCCGACGTGGTGCTGTTCGTGTACCGCGAGGAATATTATTTGCAGAACAAGGAACCCAAAATCGGTACGCCCGAGCACGAGAAATGGAAGCTCGACATGGAGCTCGCTCACGGCAAGGCCGAGGTCATCATCGCCAAGCAGCGCCACGGACCGACGGGTACGGTCCAACTGCAATTCGAGGGGCAGTTCACGCGGTTTAGCGATTTCGCCGAAGGGGATAATCTACCCTACCGCGCGCCCTAGCGCGGTTTCCAGCGAAGCGTCGGACTTGATCCGGGGTGGTGCTAGGTTCGCGTGAAGAAAACACGTCAAAACAATAATCTGGAGCGCGATCGGTTCTGATCAATCAGGACCGATCGTGCCCCAGTCCTGCCTTCTGCGCGGTTGAACCATGGCGTTCGCCCGCGTAAAATGCGGCATGAACATCGCATCCGACCCCAAATCCATCCCAACCAGCACCCTGCTCTCGCCCGAGGCGAACCAGGCCGCCGCGCTGGCGAGCGTCACCGGCGTGCTGACCGTCGATCTCGACGCCATCGTCGCCAACTGGCGCAAGCTCGAAAAGACCGCCGTGCCGGCCGAATGCGCCGGCGTGGTGAAAGCGGACGCCTATGGCTGCGGCGCTGAACAGGTCGCGCGCGCGCTGGCCAACGCCGGCTGCAAGACGTTCTTCGTTGCGACGCTCGAGGAAGCCCGCGTGGTCCGTGAGGCTCTGCCCACCGTCACGATTTATACGCTCGACGGCTTCTTCCAGAACACCGGCGACGCCTACGCCAAGCTCGACTGCAAGCCCGTGATCGGCGATCTCAACGAACTCGCCGAATGGGACGTGTTCTGCCGCCGCTCGGGCTGGTCCGGCGGTGCGGCCATCCACATCGACACCGGCATGAACCGGCTCGGCCTGACCGTGACCGAGGCGCAAGGTATCATTCCGCGCATCAATGCCGGCGATCACGGCATCACGCTTGTGATGAGCCACCTCGCCTCCGCCGAACTCCTCAACAACCCGCTCAACGCCAAGCAGCTCACGACCTTCCGCGAAATCGCGAGCCTGTTCGCGGGCGTGCCGGCGTCGCTGGCGAATTCGTCCGGCGTTTTCCTGGGGCCGCAGTTCCAGTTCGAACTGGTGCGGCCGGGCGCCGCCGTCTACGGCATCAATCCGACACCGGAAGCCGACAATCCGATGCAGCCGGTCGTCGAATTGAAGGCGCGCATCGTGCAGATCCGCAATCTGGAAAAGGGCGAGACCGTCGGTTATGGCGGCACCTGGACCGCGCGGCGGCCGACGCGGGTCGCGATCGTCTCCGCAGGCTATGCCGACGGATATTTCCGCGCCGCCAGTTCGAATGACGGCAGCCGGGGCGCCGAGGTGGTGGTCGCCGGCAAGCGCTGCCCGATCGCGGGTCGCGTCTCGATGGACCTGATGGCGGTCGACGTCACCGATCTGGAGAAGAACGCCGTGCGGCGTGGCCACATGGTGACGCTGATCGGCGAAGGCATCACGGTCGATGAACTCGCCCATCATTTCGGCACCATCGGCTATGAAGTGCTGACCAGCCTCGGCAAGCGCTATGCGCGGATTTACAAGGGCGGCGAGGCAAAGCTGGAGGCGCCGTCGGTAACGGCGTCAACACCACCGGCAATCGAACCAGTGCCCGCGACCGCTGAACCGGCCGCCGCGCCAGCTCAGGCCCCGCCTCCGCTGCCGACCTGACAATTCCTGTCAGGCATGAAGATCGCCACCTTCAACATCAACAACATCAATCGCCGCCTGCCCAATTTGCTGCGCTGGCTGCGTTCGGCAAAACCGGATGTCGTGGCGTTGCAGGAGTTGAAATCGGCCGACGCCGATTTTCCGGCTGCTGCAATCGAGAAGGCCGGCTATGGCGCGGTGTGGCGCGGCCAGAAGACCTGGAACGGCGTCGCCATCCTGGCGCGCAACGCCGAACCGGTACTGACGCGGACCGCCCTGCCCGGCAACGCTGGGGATAACGAGGCGCGCTACATTGAGGCCGCCGTCAACGGCGTCATCGTCACCAGTCTCTATCTGCCGAACGGCAATCCGCAGCCCGGGCCGAAGTTCGACTACAAGCTCGACTGGTTCAAGCGGCTGCGCTCGCACGCCGCGAAATTCATCAAGCAGGATTTCCCCGTGGTGCTGGCCGGCGACTACAACGTCGCGCCGACCGAACTGGATATCTATCCGACCAAATCCTGGGACAAGGACGCGCTGATCCAGCCGAAAAGCCGTGCTGCGTTCAAGACGCTGACGGCGCAAGGCTGGACCGACGCCATCCGCACGCTGCATCCGTCAAAGCCGATGTTCACGTTCTGGGACTACAAGCGCAACCGCTGGCCGCGTGACGCGGGCCTGCGGCTCGATCATCTGCTGCTGAGCCCCGTGCTGGCGCCGCGCTTGTTGAAAGCCGGCGTCGACCGCAAGATCCGCGGCGAAGACAGCGCCAGCGATCACGCCCCAGCGTGGATCGTGTTGAAGTAGACGGCCAACGCCGCATTGCTTCCATTTGAAGCCAAGTTTCCTAAACTTCATTAGGGCTTTGCGGCTAGGCTCTCGCCGGAGGTCGTTGCCATGCCGCCTGCCCAGGCCGGTCCGGATTATCCCTATGGATCGACGCAGCTGCGGCCGCAGTGGCGCGACCGCTGGGCGCAGGGCCTCTCATTCGTGGTCGTGGCATGTGCCGGCACTTCACTGCTGATCTATCAGCATGTCTGGCCGCTTGAGCGGATGGCGCTGACGATCCTCTTTCCGGCGCTGCTCGGCATTACATTGGCCTTCGCGCCTGACCCTCCCGCCCTGATCTCGCGGCTGGCCAAGCGATTGACGGTGGCCGGCTGCGCCATCGGCACCTTGTCGGGCCCGTGGCTCGCGCCGATGATCCTCGCTGTACCGGCCTTGCTGGCCTCATCGGTCGCGATCGGCTGGCTCTACGGGGAACGCCGCCGTGACTGACAGCTCCGAATTCGTCGCGCTGGCGAGGACCACCCTCCTCATCGGGCCGACCCTCGCGGCCATGCTGATGCTGGTGTTGGTCCGATGCTCGCCGCGGCAGGCGACCGCGGCGATGCTGGGCGGCCTCTGGCAATTGCCGGCGCTCCTGTTGCTCAATTGGTACGCCCAGCAAGCGGGCTGGTGGCGGTTTCAACCTGATGCCGCATCCGTCCTCGGTCTGCCGGTCGATCTCTGGATCGGGTGGGCGATCTGGTGGGGACCGATCGCGGTGCTCGCCTCACGCAAATTGCCGATGCCACTCGTGATCGCCGGTCTGGTCGCCGCCGACATCATATCCATGCCGCTTCTCAAGCCTCTGGTGGTGCTCGGTGACAACTGGCTGATTGGCGAAATCGTCGCGGTCATCTTCGCGCTGCTTCCGGCGCTGATGCTTGCCCGCTTGACGGAAGCCGACCGCTTTCCCGTGTTGCGGACCTGTTTCCATGCGCTCGGTTGGGGCGGCTACATGCTGCTCGTGCTCCCGGCGTGTGTGCTGGCATGGGAGGGACGCGACTACATCGACGCGCTTGCGCAAGCCACGCCGTGGCGATGGATCGTGGCGCTCCTGATCGGACTGCCCTCGCTGCTGATCGGCTGGGCCGCCGCGCACGAATTCGCATTGGTCGGCCGGGGAACGCCGATCCCCTACGATCCGCCGAAACGCGTTGTGACCAGTGGCCCCTACGCATCGATTGCCAATCCGATGCAGCTGACATCGGCATTGGTGATGGCGGCGCTCGCGATCCTGGTGGCTTCGCGCGCGGCCTGGTCGCTGCCGATCATGTTTCTAGTGTTCGACGGCATTTTCGCCGCCTGGTACAACCGCGCCCACATCGCACTCGCCATGCCGGAAGACTGGGAGCGTTATCGTGCCGAGGTCCGCGACTGGCGCTTTCGGCGCCGTCCCTATATCGCGCGCACCGCGACGCTGCATTTTCCTGACTCCGGTCGCGACGCCAAGGCGTGGGCCTGGCTGATGCGGCGCGCCGCCGACGGGCTGACCATCGAGGTAGCACCCGCGCGTCCAAGCCTCGAGCGCCAGCGCATCGTTTATGTCAGCAGCGATCCCGATCTCGATGCCGTCGGCATCGCCGCGTTCGGGCGCGCGCTCGAGCATCTCGGCGGCATCCCGGCCTTCATCGGCTGGATGTTTCGCCTGCCGGGCGCCAATCATTTCGTCGAACTCGTCACCTTCCTCGTGCCATTGCGACGCCTGAACACGCGGCTCGCGCTCTGGTCCAGGTCGTGACGGCTGCGTGCGGCGTTACCCGCCGAATTTCTTGTGCAGCATGACGCCAAGAATATTGGAGTAATCGTCGGTCCACAGCGCGCTCGACCGGTCCGGCTGCAACGGCGTCCAGCTTGCGGCAACGCTGCCGGTGGCGGCCGCATCGCGCGCCAGGACAACGAGGCGTGCATTGGCTTTCATCGTGGTCAGCAGATCGCCGGCGCTGGTATCTTCGCGCAGGTAGGCGACAAGCCCAAGGGATTGCGCGACGTTACCCACAACAGGCGCGAGATCGAAGTACCGGTTGGAGATATGCACCACGATCACACCATGCGGCGTGAGCTTTGAAAGATAACCCGCAACCGCTTCGCGCGTCAGCAGATGCACCGGAATCGCATCCGACGAGAACGCATCGAGCACGATCAGATCATAGCGGTCGGTTGATGCCTCCAGCGTCAGGCGCGCGTCGCCGGCGACAATAGGCGCATCGGGGGCGCATTTCGACAGGAACTCGAAGCGACGCGGATCGCGCGCGATCCGGATCACTTCGGGGTCGATCTCGAAGAAGGTCCAGCGCTCCCTACCCTTGCGATGACAGGCCAGCGTGCCGGTACCGAGGCCCACGACGGCCACATGGTCAAGGCTGCCCCGCGCGGCACGGGCGGCGCCAATGGCTTCCGCGTACGGACCACCCGGATAGTAATAGGTCTGCGGCAAGAGCGGTCCGGTGACCGGCGTGCCATCATCGTTGCGCAACCGCTGCGCGCCATGAATGGTGGTGCCGTGGTAGAGCAAACGGGCACTGCCGCCGTTGATCTCTGCGACCTTATGGACGCCGAAGAAACTGCGCGCGGTTTCGATCGGCGCAATGCCGGGCCGCCACAGGGCGGTCACCGCAAAACTCAGGATCACGAGCCCGACGAAGCGCATCGGCCGTTGCCGCTGAAACAGCGTCGCCGCTGCCAGCAGCGCCAGCAGCACCTGGAAAGCCAGTTCCAATGTCGCCGGCGGCTGATAGCGCGTGACGTACCAGACCAGCGCCAGCGCTGCGCTGATCGCAAGCCATGGCAACGCGCCGGTCAGCGCCTTGCGGACGCCTCCGGTAAAAATGCCAGGCGCGCACAACAGCGCGAGCGCGATCAGGATCGGATATTCGTAATTGCCATTGAAGATCTGCGGCGCGACCAGCCCCGCAAAGGCGCCACCGATCACCCCGCCAAGTGACGTGCAGAGATAGAACTCCGTCAACCGCCGCGGGCTCGGCCGCCGCGCGTAAAGTTCGCCGTGGCACATCAGCGTCAGCAGCGCGAAGACGACGAGGTTGAGGGCGATGGTCGTCAGCCAGAACACCTTCTCACCGCCGATCAGGCTGACCGCGAGCGGCGCCACCGCGAACGGAACGAAGCGCACCACATTGGCGTGGCCGATCCATGGCCGCTCGCGGAACACGGCGACGAAAGTCAGCAGATAAATCGCAAGCGGCACCACCCACAGGAATGGTGCGGCGGCGATATCGGTCGTCAGATAGGCAGTGACCGCGATGACGAGCCCCGATGGCACGGCGGCGAGAGCGATCCACCGCATCCGTTCGCCGGTACTCGCGCGCATATCGTCAGAAACCTCGACCTTTGCGGCGACAGGCTTCGCGCGCGACGTCAACACCGCGACCAGGCTCAGGAGCATGGCGAGCAGCGCAAAACCTATCGACCACGCCGCAGCCTGCGTCTTCAACGTGAGAAACGGTTCGATGACGACGGGATAGGCGAACAGCGCCGCGAACGAACCAAGGTTGGACGCGGCGTAAAGAACGTAGGGATTGCCGGCCCGGCTGTGCCCGCTGCCTGCGAACCAGCTTTGCAGCAGCGGCGCGCTGGCCGACAGCGTGAAGAATGGCAGGCCGATCGAGACCGCGAACAGGCCGAACAGCCAGAGCGCCGTCCCATCCGATGGCGGAACACCCCATCCAGGTGCGATCGCGATCGGCAGCATCGTCGCGGTTGCGCCGAGCAGCGCAAGGTGGAACACTGCAGCCCAACGCGGCGGAAGCACACGGTTCAGCAGATGCGCGTAGGCATAGCCGCTGAGCAGCACGGTCTGGAAAAACACCATCGCCACCGACCACACCGCGGGAGCGCCGCCGAGCTTCGGCAACACCATCTTGGCGAACATCGGCTGGATCGAGAACAATAGCAGCGCCGAGACGAACAGCGTCGCGACATACAGCAGCGGCGTCAGCCGGACCACCATCGCCTGCCGATCGCAGTCGGGCGAAATCCGATCGGAAGCATTAAAAAGCGACATAGTCCCCCTGGCACACCGGCAATTTAGGGTTGCACGGTAGCCAATCAGTCCTGAGCAAAGTCTTAATCCGGCTGCCGGGAACCGCTAACCTGCGCCATGGTAAAGGCCGCCTTGCCAGGTTCCAGCCTTCGCTCGCGAAGCGCGTGAAGGCTGCCGCGCCAAAGCCGCAGGCGAAGGCGGGCTGCTCGGCCCGCGAGCTACGGCTCGGCAAGGCAAATGCCCCGCGGATCAGCCCTTCTTAGTATGGCCCCAGATCTGGTCCCAGTCCTCGCCCGCAGCATCGACGACACGGCCGTCGGCCTCGAAGAACTTGTTCGGGACCTGGAAGATCGCCAGCATCAGCCCGCCCTCGGGGCACCAGGCGACGTGACGGCTGCCCTGCTCGCGCCAGATGTATTCGCCGGCCTTGCATACGATGCCCTCGGCCGGCCCCTCCTTGTCGACCAGGCTGCCTTCGAGCACGTAGGTCTGCTCGATGTTGACATGCTCATGGTCGGGCAGCACCGCGCCGGGTTGAAACCGCATCAGCGCGGTCATCAGGCCGGTCTTGCGATCGAACAGCAGCGTCTTGGCTTCGCAACCGGGGAAACGGGTCTTCTGCCACTCCATGTCGGCCGGGCGAACGAGATGCGAATGCGTGTCTGCGGTCTCTGGGTGTTTCGGCGTCACGGCGTCCATGGCGATCCTCCGTTTTTTTGGATTTGAGGCGATCCTAGCAGCTTTGCCCGCGACCGCCAGCCGGGGGAACCCGCATGCTGCCTTGCTGGCGCCCGCCCGCAATTGTAGGCTCGACAAGCCTGCCCCTCCCGCGACGCATGGTGAACAATGGCGGCGCTGCAACATTCGCGTTTCTGCAAGGGCTGCTGGGAGCAGATGCACATGCCCGTTCCGCTCCGCGGGGTCATCTCGGTGCCGTTCCGGGCGTTTGGCGTTCGCCCCAGCCGAATGAACCCCAACACCTGCACCATCTGCGAGCTGATGTTCACGAAGGTGATGCGAGCCCGCAAGATCACCATCGACGCGACCGTGATGTTTGCCGATCTGCGCGGCTATACCAGCCTGTCCCAATCGAAGTCGGCGGAGGCCGTCTCGGGCCTGCTCGACGCGTTCTATGATGAGTGTGCGGGCGCGATCTGGGCGCATGAGGGGCTCCTCAACAAGACGATTGGCGATGCCGTCATGGCCGTCTTCAATTTTCCGTTGCGGCGCGATGACCATGTCCGCAATGCCCTGCTCGCGGCACGCGATATCCAGAGGAACTGGCGCGAGCGGCGCGACAGCCTTGCAGTGGCCCTCGGCCTGAACGCCGGCGAACTCGGGATCGGCATCGGCATTCACGCTGGCGAACTCAGTTTTGGCGAATTCGGCCGGTCACACCGCGACCTCACCGCCATCGGCACCGTCGTCAACACCGCTTCCCGCGCGCAGTCGGTCGCCGAAGCCGACCAGATTCTCGTGACGCAGGAGGTCTATCAGCGCGCCCGACCGGATTTGCAGGAGAGTCATTCGAAGACCTTTCAGCTCAAGGGATTCGATGCCCCGATCGAGCTTTACGCGGCATAGCCCTGCCTCGCTTTCCAGCGGTCCTTGCTCACCAGAGGTTCTTGCCGTCGATGACCGTCACCGGCACGGTGTCGAGATCGACATCGTCGAACAGCCGCGCATTGACGCCGACCTTGGGATTTTCGAAATCCGGTTTACCCGTCGACCAATCGGGCGATTCCCCATAGGTCCCGCAGCCGCAATTGGCGCAGAAATGATGCTTGATGGTGCGGCTGCCCCACAAATAAGTGGCGACATTTTCCGGCGGCGAGGTCAGACGAAATTGCGCGGGCGTGTAATAGGCCCATAGCGCGCCGCGCTTCGAACATAGCGAACAGGTGCAGCGGGTCACGTCGGCCGGCATCTCGTTCACCTCGAATTGCGTCTGGCCGCAATGGCAGCTTCCCTTGATTGGCACGATCTGTTCCCTTCCGATTGATCCGACACGGCGAGGTTCATAAACGGTGCCTGCTGCCAGCATGCTGTCAGCAGCAAGCAACGTCGTGTCTCCATAACGCCGCCAAAGGTGACCGGGTTGCATTGCCGCTGCGTCGCGAAAGTTGCTAGCTTTCCGGTCCCGCCGGATCGAGTCGGGAGCAAGTCTTCGGAGTAAGTCTTGGGAGCAAGTCTTGGGTTTCCTCTTCGTCCTCACGGTCGGGCTTCTCGCCGGTACCATCAGCGGCATCGTCGGCACCGGCTCGTCGATCATGCTGATGCCGGTGCTGATCTATCAATACGGGCCGAAGGAAGCCGTGCCGATCATGGCGGTGGCGGCCGTGATGGCGAACCTGTCGCGTATCCTGGCCTGGTGGCGTGAGGTCGACTGGCGTGCCTGCCTCGCCTACTCGATCACCGGAATTCCGGCTGCGGCGCTCGGCGCCCGGACGCTGCTGGCCTTGCCGTCGCACGCCGTCGATATCGCGATCGGGCTGTTTCTGATCGCGATGGTGCCGGTGCGGCACTGGCTTGACCGACACCAGCTTAAAGCGCGGCTCTGGCATCTGGCGGTCGGCGGCGCTGTTATCGGCTATCTCACCGGCATCGTGGTGTCGACCGGCCCGCTCAGCGTGCCGCTGTTTCTGTTTTACGGGCTGAACAAGGGCGCGTTCCTCGCCACCGAAGCCGCAAGCTCGCTCGGGCTCTATCTCAGCAAATCGGTTACCTTCGAACGCTTCGGCGCGCTGACATCAGATGTGGCGCTGAAAGGCCTGGTTGCAGGCTCCTCGCTGATGTTCGGCGCCTTCATTGCCAAGCGCTTCGTGCTGCACCTGCAGCCCAACATGTTCCGCCTGCTGATGGACGGCATCATGCTGGCGGCGGGACTTTCCCTGCTTTGGTCGGCCTTCACTGTTTGAAAAATCCGCTCGTTCCGATCTGAACCAACCCTTCGGTCCAGGAGACGAAGTGACGTGCATCACATCCAATTTCGGATGAGGCCTTAGACGTTGCGTGGCGTGAACACTCATGTTCAGCCACAGGAGATTTAGAAATGAACAGGGGCATTATCGGCGCCGTCGTTGCCGTCATCGCCATCGGCCTGATTGCAGCCGGAAGCTGGTACACCGTCGATCAGACCGAGCGCGGCGTGCTGCTGCGCTATGGCGCTGTTATCGGCACCGCACAGCCGGGCCTCGGCTTCAAGATCCCGCTGATCGACAGCGTCGAGAAGGTAAGCGTCAAGACCACGACCTTCTCCTGGGACAAGATGAATTCCTATTCCTACGACCAGCAGCCCGCCGATCTCAAGATCAGCGTCACGTTGCGGGCATCGCCGGAAAAAGTAACGGATCTCTATGCCAAATTCGGCCGGCTGCAGGCGGCGGTCAATCAGGTGGTCAGCCCTGCCGTCAACCAGCAGGTCAAGATCGTATTCGGCCGCTATACCGCGGTGAAAGCCATTCAGGAGCGCGGCGCCCTCAACAACGCGATCCGGGACGCCATTACCGCTTCGCTCAAGGATGATCCGATGATCATCGTCGAGAGCGTGCAGCTCGAGAACATCGAGTTCAGCTCGACCTATCTGCATTCGATCGAGCAGCGCATGCTGGCCGAAGTCGAGGTGCAGAAGCTGCAGCAGAACGCCGAGCGCGAGAAGGTTCAGGCGCAGATCACGGTCACGCAAGCCAACGCCAAGGCCAACGCCGTCCGCGCCGAAGCGCAGGCCTCCGCCGACGCGTTGCGGCTGAACGGTGAAGCCCGCGCCACCAACATCAAGCTGACCGGTGAAGCCGAAGCCGCCGCGATCGAAGCCCGCGCCAAGGCGCTCGGCACCAACCCGAACCTCGTCACCCTGGTGCAGGCCGAGCGCTGGAACGGTGTGCTGCCGACCACCATGGTGCCCGGCTCCGCGGTGCCGTTCGTCTCGGTCAAATAATCTTCGAAAACATCCGGAAGCGGTGATGCCTGGGATCGCGATCTCAGGCATCATCGTCTCAGGAGCAGGTCCCATGCGGAATGTCATCACCATGGCGGGCATCGCGATCGCTTTCGCCCTCGTCACGCCTGCGTCGCAAGCCGCGACGCCGGCGTCGCAAGCCGCGGAGAGCTTCGACGGTCTCTGGGCCAGGACCGCGAAGGACTGCCGCAACAAGGAAGGCCCCGACAGCAAAACGCTCATCGACATGAGCAAGCCGATCGGCGGCAAGCCGGCGCCGATGGTCGACCAATATGAAAATCACTGCCGGATCGACCGCAAGACCGTGGCCGGAGACGGCATCAATCTCTCGGTCACCTGTTTTGAATTCTGGGATTATTTCAACAAGGGCATCGAACCACGCAAAGCGACCGTCAAGCTCGCGCCCGGCCCGAACGGCACCATCAAGATCGACGGCAAGCCGTATCTGCGCTGCAAGGCCGGGAGTGGTGCCGCCAGGCGCTAGGCGCAGACCGTTTGCCTGAACCCCCGGTTGATACACACCGCAACAGAAAGTGTTCGACTGCTTCCGGTTACGTCAGTCCATTTCATGCGGGACCGCATGCTAACGTGCGAACCTCGATCCCTTCCTGGAATTGATAATCGTGGGCGCATTGATCTTCGACTTCGACGGCGTCATCGCTGACAGCGAGGCGATCGCCAATACCGTTCTGGCGGAAACGGTCACCGGCCTCGGTCATTCAACAACGCTCGACCAGGCGCTTGCGCGCTATTCCGGCCGGAGATGGGATGAAGCCGTGGCTGAGATCGAGGCGGCAATCGGAAAACCGCTACCTGCGGATTTCTCCAACCAGCTCAAGCTTGCCACCTTCGAGCGGTTCCGGGCTGATTTGAAGGAAGTGAGTGGCGCTTCGGATTTCATCAGGCGTTTTTCCCACCTGCCCCGGTGCATCGCCTCGTCCAGTTCGATGGATCGGCTGCAGCTGTGCCTTTCGGTATTGGCGCTGGAAGCGGAATTCGGCAGTCATGTTTTCAGTGCCGATATGGTCGCGCGAGGAAAGCCGCATCCGGACATCTTTCTGTTCGCTGCAGGCAAATTGGGCGTAGGCCCGGAGAAATGTCTTGTGATCGAAGACAGCGCAAGTGGGATCAGGGCGGCGGTTGCCGCTGGCATGACCGTCGTCGGGCTGTGCGCGGCAAGTCATATTCGCGATGGCCATGATCTCAGGCTGCGCGATGCCGGCGCCGTCCACCTGGCGCATTCGTGGTCGGACGTCGAGCACGTCGCCCTGCAGTTTTTCAAGAGCTAGGCCGCCCGCAAACGCCGTCAGCGAAGGCGCAGGCCGGGGCATCGCGACCCGCATTTGAAAAACGCCGCCGGATGACATCATGCTGACGCCAACAATGCCCGGTACCGTGGCATAATGCATGATCCGATCAATTCGGCCTTGAGGGCGATGTCTTGAGCGCAATAGCTGATGTGGCTGCTATCACCGATACCGGCAACCGGGTGACAGGGAAAACCGACGTCCGGCAAGATACCCTGAAATTCGCGGAGGCCGCGCTTACCGACAGCAAGCGCGAGGGCTTGCTGCTCGCCGTTCGGGCCCGTTGGGTTGCACTGGCGGTGACGGCCGCAACCCTGCCGATCATCAATCCGGAATGGGAAGTTCTCTATTACGTCCTGATGCTCGGCCTGTTCGCCCTGATCGGCTGGGCCCAGCTCAAGGTCGGCAAGGCCGAGCGGTCGTGGCCGGAGCTTATTCTGATATTTTGCGACCTGCTGCTGATGACCTTCCTGACCGTCGTGCCAAATCCCTGGAGCACGGTCGATTGGCCGCTTGCGATGCAGTACAGATTCGACAGCTTCATCTACTTCTTTGTTTTCCTGGGCACCGCGACGCTGGCCTATTCATGGCGCACCGTCGTGGCGATGGGGTTCTGGACATCGGCGCTGTGGGCGATCGGCGTCGGCTGGGTTTACCTGCAGCCACAAACCCACGCCGCGCTGTCGGAACTGGTGCGGGCCGCTGTCGGCTCCGACGTCAGGCTGTTCGATATCATCGACCCCTCGTCGATCGGCTTTGGCGCGCGGTTCCAGCAGATCACCGTCTTCCTGATCGTCGCCATGACGCTGGCGCTGGCGGCGCGACGCTCGAACGCCCTGCTGATCAGCCACGCCGGCATCGAACGCGAACGCACCAACCTTGCGCGCTATTTCTCTCCCAATGTCGTCGAACAGCTGTCGAAAAACGACGATCCGCTCAAACAGGTGCGAACGCAGAATGTCGCGGTACTGTTCGCCGACATCGTCGATTTCACCGCCTATGCGGACGGCCGCAGCCCGATGCAAGTGATCGGGACGCTGCGGCAGTTCCACGAGCGGATGGAACGGGAAGTGTTCCGGCACTTGGGAACGCTGGACAAATATCTCGGTGACGGATTGATGGCGACGTTCGGCACGCCCTTCACCAGCGATTCCGACGCCGGCAACGCGCTGCGCTGCGCGCAGGCCATGATCGGGTCGATCGCTGAACTCAACCGCGAACGAAAAACCCGCGACGAGCCGCCGATCCAGCTCAGCATCGGATTGCATTTTGGTCAGGTCGTGCTCGGCGACATCGGCCTGAACCGGCTTGAATTTGCTGTCATCGGCACGGCGGTGAACGCCGCCAGCCGCCTTGAGGCGCTGACCCGCGAATACGGCTGCGCCCTGGTGGCCAGCGACGAACTGGTGCAGCGAGCGCGGGCAGAAACCGGCAGCTCAAACGCCGACTTCTTGCACCTTGTCAAAAAGCCGCCACGGACCATTCGCGGTCTCGAGCAACCGGTTGGGATCTGGACGCGGGATTACGATGCGTCTTGAGCAACGACGCCAAAGCAGCGGCCACGGTTCGAGGTTGACCTTGCACCGTTTCAGGGCGCATAGGCCACCGCAGATTTGAACCCGCGTATGGCTGACCCAATGCCCCGATCCAAACAAAATCAAAATGAGTCCTTCTACGTCGAACCGCGCAGCGGCGAGCGTTATCCGCTGGATGTTCCGCGCTGGTGCGCCGACGGGCAAAAGCCGCTGCTGATCAACCCGCAACCCGGTATCACCAGAGACGACATCGATCGCGGCACGCGGTCGCTATGGCGCTATCGGGCCTCGCTGCCGGTCGAGATTGCAAAACCGATTTCGCTCGGGGAAGGCTGCACGCCGCTGGTGCAAAAGGAATGGGACGACTTCCGGCCGTTTTTCAAGCTGGAATGGTTCAACCCGACCTGCAGCTTCAAGGACCGCGGCACCACGGTCATGCTGTCCTATGTGCGGCAGCTCGGCATCGATGCGGTGCTCGAAGACAGTTCTGGTAATGGCGGCGCGTCGGTTGCGGCCTATGGCGCAGCCGGCGGCATGCGGGTGAAGATCCTCGCACCCGCCTATACGTCGCCCGCCAAGGTCGCGCAGGTTCGCGCCTATGGCGCCGAGGTGCAGCTTGTCGAAGGGCCGCGCGAGGAGTCCCAGCGCGAGGCGATCCGCCAGTCCAGCGAGATCTTCTACTCCAGCCACAACTGGCAGCCGTTCTTCCTGCAGGGGACCAAGTCGGTCGCCTATGAGATTTGGGAAGATTTCAACTTCACGGCGCCCGACAACATCATCATCCCGGTCGGCGCGGGCAGCAACCTGCTCGGCTGCCACATCGGGTTCTCCGAGTTGCTCGCCGCCGGCCAGATAAGCAAACTTCCAAGACTGTTCGCCGCGCAGCCGCTCAACTGTTCGCCGCTGGATGCGAGCTTCCAGGCCGGCGTCGACACGCCGGTCGACCGCGCCGTCCGCACGACGATCGCGGAAGGCACCGCGATCGCGCATCCGCTGCGGCTCAAGGAAATGATCCACGCCTTGAAGGACAGCGGCGGGCAATCGATCGCAGTTTCCGAAGACGAGATCATCTCAGCCCTGAGGCGGCTCGCGCGGCTCGGCCTGTTCGTCGAGCCCACCTCAGCAGGTGTCGCCGCGGCGTTCGCCAAGCTCACGGCGCGAGGCGTCATTGCGGAGCGCGAAAGCACGGTGGTGTTGATCTCGGGAACGGGCATCAAGACGGCGTCCACGATTGCCGAGCTGTTTTGATTCCGGCTTTGCACCTCCCAGCCTTTGACTTGGCTCCGGAACCACTATAGAACAAAATAAGAACATTCGCTCACCGGGACTTCATGGCCAAATCCACCCTCTCCTTTGTCTGCCAGAACTGCGGCGCGGCGTTTAATCGCTGGCAGGGCAAGTGCGAGTCCTGCGGCGAGTGGAACACGCTGACCGAGGAGGACACGACCGGCGCCACCTCGATGCCGGTCTCGATCCGCTCCAAACGCAGGGGAAGAACTTTCGCGCTGGAATCGCTGACCGGCAAAAGCCAGGACGCGCCCCGCCTCTCCTCCGGCATGGTCGAACTCGATCGCGTCACCGGCGGCGGCTTTGTCCGCGGCTCGGTGCTGCTGGTCGGCGGCGATCCCGGCATCGGCAAATCGACGCTGCTGACGCAGGCCACCAGCATGATGGCGCGTGCGGGGCATCGCGCGGTCTACATTTCAGGCGAAGAAGCCGTCGCCCAGGTGCGGCTGCGCGCCGAGCGGCTCGGCCTTGCCGACGCGCCGGTGCAGCTCGCCGCCGAGACCTCCGTCGAAGACATCGTCTCGACGCTGTCCGAGGGCGCGGTGCCGCGCCTGATCGTGATCGATTCGATCCAGACCATGTGGACCGATACGGTGGAATCAGCCCCCGGCACGGTCACCCAGGTCCGCGCTTCGGCGCAGGCGCTGATTCGGTTTGCCAAGAAGTCCGGCGCCACGATCATCCTGGTCGGTCACGTGACCAAGGACGGCCAGATCGCCGGCCCCCGCGTGGTCGAGCACATGGTCGATGCGGTGCTGTCGTTCGAGGGCGAAGGCTCGCAGCAATTCCGCATCCTGCGCGCGGCGAAGAACCGCTTCGGCCCGACGGATGAAATCGGCGTGTTCGAGATGACGGGCCTCGGCCTGCGTGAGGTCTCGAACCCCTCCGAATTATTCCTGTCGGAACGCGACCTCGGCAGTCCCGGCACCGCTGTGTTTGCCGGCATCGAGGGCACCCGCCCGGTGCTGGTGGAATTGCAGGCGCTGGTGGCGCCGACCACCCTCGGCACGCCCCGGCGCGCCGTGGTCGGCTGGGACCCGAGCCGGCTCTCGATGGTGCTGGCGGTGCTGGAGGCCCATTGCGGGGTCAAACTGTCCGGCTACGACGTCTATCTGAACGTGGCCGGCGGCCTGCGGATCCAGGAGCCTGCGGCCGACGTCGCGGCCGCCGCCGCGCTGGTGTCGTCGCTGGTCAACGCGCCGCTGCCGACGGATGCGGTCTATTTCGGCGAGATTTCGCTGTCCGGCGCGGTCCGGCCGGTGGCGCAAACCTCGGCGCGGCTGAAGGAGGCGGCAAAACTCGGCTTTGGCCGCGCAATACTGCCCGAATCGGCGCGTGGCGAGGCCGGCGGCGACGCGGGCCTTGTGCTGAACAGCGTCGGCGGATTGACCAGCCTGGTCGCCGAAATTGCCGCGCGCGGCACGCCCAGAGCCAATCGAGAGGGTAACCGCGAGGCCAATCGCGAGGGCCCAGCGGAGAAAAATGCCACACCGGCGCGATTCCGTCGCGAGAACGGCTAAAGCGGCGTGACGTTACGCCCCCTCGCCGCTATACAACGCGCGCGAAAGGCGCGTGGGATGGCGTGATATCCGGCCTTGCGGGACACGCCATATGACCATCACCTAGAACGGCACCGACACGCCGATTCGCAAGACTTTGAGCATTTACGAGCGGACCTGACCAGCCGATGCCGATAACGATACTCGATCTCGTCCTGCTTGGTGTGATGCTGATTTCGGGGCTGCTCGCCATGGTGCGCGGCTTCATGCGCGAGATTCTGTCGATCGCAGCCTGGGGCGCGGCAGCTCTGGTCACGCTGTATGCTTTCTCCAAGCTGCTGCCGACCGCCAAAACTTATTTCAATAACGACACGGTCGCGGCCGTGGTGGTGGTGGCCGGCACCTTCATCGCCACACTGGTCGTGGTGTCCATCATTACGGTGCGGATTTCGGACATGATCCTGGATTCCCGGATCGGCGCGCTGGATCGTACGCTGGGGTTCCTGTTCGGGCTGGCCCGCGGCCTCCTGATCGTGGTTGTCGCCTTCCTGTTCTTCAGCTGGCTGGTTCCGGACAAGCAGCGACCCGACTGGATCACCGGGGCGAAGTCCCGGATGGTGCTGCAGGGAACCGGCGATTGGTTAATGGCGCTCTTGCCTGACGACCCTGAGAACACCATCTTAAAGAGATTCAAGAAGAATAAACCCGACGACGATTCAACTGACGCCGAGCCGGCAGCCCCGGCGTCCGGCGATGGCTACAGCAAACCTGCCCGCGACGGCCTTAAAAAGCTGATCGAGAAACCTGCGAGCAAGTAACTCTTGGCCAAAAGAGAGGCGATGGACGCGATGCAAAACCCTTCCGATCCCGCCGAGCAACTTGACCGAAACTCCGGTCCGATCGATTTGCAGGACGATCTCGAAGGCGACACGCTACGCGAGGAATGCGGCGTGTTCGGCATCTTCGGCCATCCCGAGGCCGCCGCCATCACTGCACTCGGACTACACGCCCTTCAACACCGAGGCCAGGAAGCCGCCGGCATCGTCTCCTTCGACGGCAGCCGCTTCCACAGCGAACGCCGACTCGGCCTCGTCGGCGATACGTTCTCCCGCCGCGAAGTGATCGAGCGCCTGCCCGGCAACGCTGCCGTCGGCCATGTCCGCTATGCCACCACCGGCGCCACCATCCTGCGCAACGTGCAGCCGCTGTTCGCCGAGCTCAATGCCGGCGGTTTCGCGGTCGGCCATAACGGCAACCTCACCAACGGCCTGACGCTGCGCCGCGAACTCGTGCTCCACGGCGCCATGATGCAGTCGACCACCGACACCGAAGTGATCCTGCATCTGGTCGCGCAATCGAAACGCACCCGCTTCATCAACCGCTTCATCGAGGCGCTGAGCACGATCGAGGGCGCCTATTCGCTGGTGTCGCTGACCAACAAGAAACTGATCGGCGCGCGCGATCCACTCGGCATCCGGCCGCTCGTGCTCGGCGACCTCGACGGCCGCCCGATCCTCACCTCGGAGACCTGCGCGCTCGACATGATCGGCGCCAAATATGTCCGCGACATCGAACCCGGCGAAATCATCGTGTTCGACGACAAGGGCGCGCACAGCCACAAGCCGTTTCCACCCAGGCCGCCGCGGCCCTGCATCTTCGAATACATCTATTTCTCGCGGCCGGATTCCATCGTCGGCGGCCGTTCGGTTTATGAAGTGCGAAAAGCCTTCGGCGCGCAGCTCGCGCGCGAAAGCCGTGTCGAGGTGGACGTCGTGGTGCCGGTGCCGGATTCCGGTGTGCCCGCCGCGATCGGTTACGCCCAGCATTCCGGCGTGCCGTTCGAACTCGGCATTATCAGAAACCACTATGTCGGCCGCACCTTCATTCAGCCGACCCAGAGCGTGCGCGAACTCGGCGTGCGCATGAAGCATTCGGCCAACCGCGCCGCGATCGAAGGCAAGCGCATCATCCTGATCGACGACTCGCTGGTGCGCGGCACCACCTCGAAGAAGATCGTGCGCATGATGCGCGACGCCGGCGCGCGCGAAGTGCATTTCCGCCTCGCCTCGCCGCCGATCCTCTACCCCGATTATTACGGCATCGACCTGCCGGACCGCGGCGGACTCCTTGCCGCTACGCATTCCCTCGAGGAGATGCGCGAGATCATCGGCGCCGATTCACTGGCGTTCCTGTCGATCGACGGCATGTACCGCGCGATGGGCGAACCCGGCCGCGATCCCGCCAATCCGAAATTCTCGGACCATTGCTTCACGGGCGCCTACCCGACCCACCTCACCGACCAGAGCGAAACCGAGCCGTCGCCCCGTCAATTGTCGTTGCTGGCGGAGGCGAGTTGACTGTGTCGTCCCGGCCTAGGGCGCAATTGCGCTCCGGGGCCGGGACCCATAACCACCGGCCTTCGTTTTTCGAACGCCATTTGATACAACCACCAATCGCCTCATAACCGTCACGGCGTATGGGTCCCGGCCTTCGCCGGGACGACGTTTTTGCTAGAGCTTCTTCTATGCCCCAATCCCTCGCCTCCCGTATCGCTCTCGTGACCGGCGCCTCGCGCGGCATCGGCTATGCCACCGCGCGCGCGCTTGCCAAGGCCGGCGCGCATGTCGTGGCGGTGGCGCGCACGCAAGGCGGGCTGGAAGAGCTCGACGACGAGATCCGCAAGGACGGCGGCAGCGCCACGCTGGTGCCGCTCAACCTCACCGACTCCGACGGCATCGCCCGGCTTGGGGCGGCGCTGCACGAGCGTCACGGCAAGATAGACATTCTCGTCGGCAATGCCGGCGTCGCCGGCCCTTCCTCGCCGCTCGGTCATATCGAGCTGAAGCCGTGGAACGACGTGATGGCGGTCAACGTCACCGCGAACTTTCAATTGATCCGATGCATGGAACCGCTGCTAAGGCAGTCCGACGCCGGCCGCGCCGTGTTCGTCACTTCCGGCGCCGCCAACAAGGCCAGCGCCTATGTCGGTCCCTACGCCGCCTCGAAGGCCGCCCTCGAAGCCCTGGCGCGCGCCTGGGCACAGGAGACCGCGAGCACCAATCTCCGCGTCAACCTTTTCAGCCCCGGCCCGATCCGCACGAAGATGCGCGCCACGGTATTCCCCGGCGAAGACCCCGCGACGCTGGACACGCCGGAGCAGGCAGCGGAGTTCATCGTGCCGATGTGCGCGCCCGACTGGACCGAAACCGGCAAGCTCTACGATTACAAGACGCGCACGCTGATGGACTTTCGCGCGCCGGCTTGAACTCTCTCCACGTCATTGCGAGCCAACGGGACGCCCGAATGCGCGCCCGATGACAGGCTTCGCGAAGCAATCCATTCTTCCTTTGCGTGACGCCATGGATTGCTTCGCTTCGCTCGCAATGACGGTGTCATACCGTTGACTCCTCCCCCTCCCCGCGATTGACTGCCCGCGCAAGCGGGAGCAACCCGCCAAGAAGATCAAGGGAGGAAGCATCATGCCGATGCATCATCGCGCGCGCTCGATACCTGCCATCCAACATCTCACCAGAACCATTTTCGCAGGCGTCGCGACCGCCATGCTGATGTCAGTTGCGGCGATGCCGCTTCCCGCGCTCGCCGGCGACATTCCGACCTTCGCGGTCGATGCATCCTGGCCGAAGCCACTGCCGAACAACTGGATTCTCGGCCAGGTCGGCGGCATCGCCGTCGACTCCAAGGACCACATCTGGGTCATCCATCGTCCGCGCTCGCTGACCGACGACGAAAAGGGCGCGACGCTGACCCCGCCCCGATCGAAATGCTGCGTCTCGGCGCCGCCGGTGCTGGAGTTCGACGCCGAGGGCAATCTGCTGCGCTCCTGGGGCGGTGCGGGCGAAGGCTATGAATGGGTCGGCCGCGAACATGGCATCGAAGTCGACGAGAAGGGTTTTGTCTGGGTCGGCGGCAACGCCGACAATGACAACGCGGTTCTCAAGTTCACCCTCGACGGCAAGTTCGTGATGCAGATCGGCAAGATCGCGCCGAGCAAGGGCTCCAACGACACCACGCAACTCGGCAAACCCGCCGAGACCGCGGTCGACAAGGATGCCAACGAGATCTACATCGCCGATGGGTACGGCAACCGCCGCGTCATCGTGTTCGACGCCACGTCAGGCGCCTACAAGCGGCATTGGGGCGCCTATGGCAGGCCACCGAACGACGACAAGCAGCCGCCCTATGATCCCAAGGCGCCGGCTGCCCAGCAATTCGCCAATCCCGTGCATTGCGTGAAGCTCACCAATGACGGGATGGTTTATGTCTGCGACCGCATCAACAACCGCATCCAGGTGTTCAAGAAGGATGGAACTTTCGTGAAGGAGTGGTTCTTCGAGAAGAACACGCTCGGCAATGGCGCGGTGTGGGACATCGCCGTCTGGCCCGATCCGAAACAGACCTGGCTGTTGAGCGCCGATGGCGAAAACAACGAAATCCGGGTGCTGAAGCGCGACGACGGTACCGTGGTCGGGAGTTTTGGACGCAGCGGCCGCAATGCCGGGCAGTTCCACTGGATTCACGCCATGGCCGTGGATTCCAAGGGCAACGTCTATACCGCCGAAGTCGACACCGGAAAGCGAATCCAGAAATTCAGGCTGACATCGGACGCGCTACGATAGGTGGATTGCCCAGGACATCCGGAACCACTACCACCGTCTCAGTCATATGCCGGGCGTGGACCTCCCAAAGAAGGCCACCCGGCGACATAGATGGAGGAAATACATGACTGCATTCACCGCGCGGCGACTCGCCGCGTTGATTACCGTTGCCGGCGTCAGTTTTGCTGCGCCCGCCTACGCCCAGGACAAGACCGTCAAGATCGGCGTGTTGAACGACATGTCGAGCCTTTACGCCGATATCGGCGGCCCCAATTCAGTGGTCGCGGTCAAGATGGCGATCGAGGATTCCGGGCTGCTCAAGAAGGGCTGGAAGATCGACGTCGTCAGCGGCGATCATCAGAACAAGCCCGACGTCGGCGTCAACATCGCGCGGCAATGGATCGACAACGACAAGGTCGATGCGATCGCCGATACGCCGAACTCCGGCGTGGCTCTCGCCGTCAGCAACCTCGTCAAGGAGAAGAACATCGCGCTGCTCAATTCGGGCGCCGCGACGGCCGATCTCACCGGCAAGGCCTGCACGCCGAACACGATCTCCTTCACCTACGACACTTACATGCTGGCCAACGGCACCGGTAAGGCGCTCACCAAATCCGGCGGCGACACCTGGTTCTTCCTGACCGCCGATTACGCCTTCGGCCACGCACTGGAGCGCGATACTTCCGCGGTCGTCACCGCCAATGGCGGCAAGGTGCTCGGCGGCGTCAAGCATCCGATCAACACCTCGGATTTCTCCTCGTTCCTGCTGCAGGCACAGGCCTCCAAAGCCAAGGTCGTCGGCCTCGCCAACGCCGGCGGCGACACCACCAACGCGATCAAGCAGGCCTCCGAATTCGGCATCGTCGCCGGTGGCCAGAAGCTGGCCGCACTGCTGCTGTTCATCAACGACGTGCATTCGCTGGGATTGAAGACGGCGCAAGGCCTGACCTTCACAGAATCCTTCTACTGGGACCTGAACGATCAGACCCGCGCCTTCTCGAAGCGGTTTGCCGCATTGGCGAGCAAGAATGCGATGCCGTCGATGACGCAAGCCGGCAACTACGCCATGGTGCTGCATTATCTCAAGGCGATGGAAGCGCTCGGCGGCAATCCGCATGACGGCGCCAAGGTGATCGCCAAGATGAAGGAACTGCCGACCGACGACCCCTTGTTCGGCAAGGGCCCGCTGCGCGCCGACGGCCGCCGTCTCATTCCGGCCTACCTGTTCGAAGTGAAGAAGCCGGAAGAGTCGAAGGGTCCGTGGGACTATTACAAGCAGATCGCCACGATCGCCCCGGAAGACGCCGCCAAGCCGCTCGAAGCCAGCGACTGCCCGCTGGTGAAGAAATAACAAAGCCGACCGGCCGCACCCATCGAGGTCCGGCCGGTCGCTCCTTCAACGCGGCAGCAGATTGGTCTTGGCGAGATCGAGCACCTCGTCGCCCCGCCCGCTCATGACAGCCCGCAGAACCCACAGACTGAAGCCCTTGACCTGTTCCGCGGTGATCGTGGGCGGCATCGACAATTCCTGCCGCGCCGTCACGACGTCGAGCACGGCCGGCCCGTCATGATCAAGTACGTCGCGGATCGCCTGCGGCAGATCGCCGGGATCCTCGACCCGCCGCGCATGAATGCCCATGGCCCGGGCCATCGCCGCGAAATCAGGGTTTTCGAGATCGACGCCGGTCTCGATGAACCCGGACGCCTTCATTTCCAGCGCAACGAATCCGAGCACGCCGTTGTTGAAGATCACGATTTTCACCGGCAGCTTCATCTGCCGCAGCGTGATCAGGTCACCCATCAGCATCGCAAACCCGCCATCGCCGGACATCGACACCACCTGTCGCCCCGGCTGCGACGCCTGGGCGCCAATCGCATGCGCCATCGCGTTGGCCATCGAGCCGTGCACCCAGGATCCCAGCAGACGACGGCGTCCATTCATGACGAGATAGCGCGCCGCCCAGATCGTCGGCGTACCCACATCGGCCGTGAACACAGCGTCGTCGGAAGCCGCCTCGCTGAGCAAGCGCGCCAGATATTGCGGGTGAATCGGCTTGTGCCCGGGCGTCCCGCGCGCCAGTTCGTCCAGTCCGGCGCGGGCTTTCTTGTAGTGGGCGGCACTGTCGTCGAGATGGCGGCGATCATCCTTTGCCGTCAGTTTCGGCAGCAGCGCCTCGATCGTGACGCCGACATCGCCGACGAGACCGAGATCGAGCTTGCAGCGGCGGCCGAGATTTTCGGGGCGGATATCGACCTGCGCGATCTTCGCTCCCGTCGGTAGAAACTGCTTATAGGGAAAATCCGTCCCCAGCATCAGCAACACGTCGCAGGCGTGCATGGCGGCGTAGCCGGACGAGAAGCCGATGAAGCCGGTCATGCCGACATCATAGGGGTTGTCGAATTCAACGTGTTCCTTGCCGCCGAGCGCATGCACCATCGGGCTCTTGAGCTTGTCCGCCAGCCGCATCAGGCTGGGATGGGCGCCCGCGCAGCCGCGGCCGCAGAACAGCGTGATACGTTTGGCGCCGTTCAAAAGCCCCGCCAGCGCCGTCAATTCCGTCTCATCCGGCCGAACCACCGGGGCTTTCGGCAGAAGCCCAGCATTCGGTGAAATGCCACGGCTGGGCGCCGGTCGCAGCGCGATATCGCCGGGGATCACCAGGACGGCCACGCCACGGCGGCCGACCGCAGCGCGGATCGCATTTTCCAGCACATAAGGAAGCTGCGCCGGATCGGAAACGAGCTCGCAATAATGACTGCATTCGCGGAACAACTCCTGGGGATGTGTCTCCTGAAAATAGCCCCCGCCGATTTCCGCGGATGGAATCTGGGCGGCGATAGCCAGTACCGGCGTGCGGCTGCGATGCGCATCGAACAAGCCGTTGATGAGGTGAAGATTGCCCGGCCCGCACGATCCCGCGCATACCGCGAGCCCGCCGGTGATTTGCGCTTCAGCTGAAGCCGCGAAGGCGGCGACTTCCTCATGCCGGACATGAACCCAGTCGATCACCTCGCGTTTGCGCAGCGCTTCGGTCAAGCCGTTCAGGCTGTCCCCGACCACGCCGAATATCCGCTTCACGCCGGCCTGGATCAGCGTTTCCGCGATGAGGTCGGCGACGGTGTCGATCGGCATGGTGGCCTCGCTCTGTTGGGGGGAGCTTCGGAACGTCAGCCATCAGATGTAACGGGCCGGCCGGATCCAAACAATTCAGGCTACCGTGATGTCAGGGGAACTCTCCATCCGCTCAGAGACGGCCGCCTTCAAGCGGCTGGTTTGCCAGCCATGGTCCGCCACGCGACCACCAGCGCCAGCACCAATAGCGTCGCGGCCAGGAGGAACGGCGCGCCCGGCATTTTCACCGGCGCAGACTCGCTGATGAAATAGGCAAAGATCAGCGTAAACAAAAACGGTCCCACCATCTGGGCAACGCTGTTGACGCTGTTGGTGGCGCCCTGCAACTGGCCCTGCTGATCGGGCGCGACCAGTTGCGTGGTCAGCGACTGGATCGCCGCACCGGCAATGCCCCACAGCGCCATCACGGGAATGCCGGCCCAGAACAGCGGACCGGTCGGCGCAGCGCCATAGATCAGGAAACCGAGCGCCCCACAGCCGAGCCCGAGCAGCAGCGCGCGGCGTTCGCCAAGGCGCGTGACGATCGGTCCGACGCCTGCGCCCTGCACCACCATGGCGCAGACACCGACCAGCGCCAGCGTCAGCCCGACGGTCTTGGTGTCCCACCCATAGCGATAGGTCGCATAGAGCACGAAGGTCGAGGGCAGCACGACATGCGCGACCTGGCCAAAGAAATTGGCTAGCGAGAGACCTGCGAGAACCCGATCGGAGCGCAGCAGATGCAACGCGCCGAGCGGGTTGGCGCTCTTCCAGCGGAACGGCGAACGGCGCTCCGGCGGCAGCGACTCCGGCAGAATCAGCCAGCCATAAAGCGTATTGGCAAAACTCAGGCCCGCCGCGACCCAGAACGGCAGCCGCGGATCCATGTCACCGAGCAGGCCGCCGACGGCGGGGCCGAGAATAAATCCGGCGCCGAACGCCGCGCCGATCTTGCCGAACACGGCAGCGCGCCGTTCCGGCGGCGTCACGTCGGCGATGTAGGCGAAAGCCGTCGAGATACTGGCCGAGGTGATGCCCGAGATGACGCGGCCGATGAACAGCCACAGCAGCGACGGCGCCAGCGCCATCAGTACATAGTCCAGCGCCAGGCCAAAATTGGACAACAGCACCACCGGCCGGCGGCCGAACCGGTCGGACAAGGCGCCGAGGATCGGTGAGAAGATGAACTGCATCACCGCCCAGGCGGTGCCGAACAATCCAAAGATCCGCGCGGCGGTCGCGGTATCGTTGTCGACGAAGCTTTCGACCAGCTTGGGCAAGATCGGCAGGATCAGGCCGAGCGCGAACATGTCGAGCAGGATGGTAACGAAAATGAAGATGGCTGCGCCGCTGCGCACCGGCGGCATCCCGGTCGCGCGTTCCGAGGCCGCCTCGTTCACGACGGCCGTTTGCGCTTGTGGGCGAACGGATTGGCCTTCTCGCGCAGCATAATGCGGATCGGCGTACCCGGCAGATCAAAGGCCTCACGCATGCTGTTGGTGAGATAGCGCAAATAAGACGTCGGCACCGCGTCGGCGCGCGAGCAGAACAGGATGAAACTCGGCGGCCGCGCCTTGGCTTGCGTGATGTAATTCAGCTTCAGCCGGCGGCCCGACACCGAGGGCGGCGGATTGGCGTCGACCGCCTGTTCGAACCAGCGATTGAGGGCTGCCGTCGGCACGCGCTTGTTCCATACCGCATAGGCTTGCTCGATCGCGCTCATCAGCCGATCGATGCCCTCACCCATCAGGCCCGACACGGCAACAACCGGCGCGCCCTTCATCTGCGGCAGCAAATGATCGACATCGGTGCGCAGCCCCGAAACGAGGCTGCCTTTCTTCTCCATCAAATCCCATTTGTTGACGGCCAGAACGACCGCGCGTCCCTCGCGCTCGATCAGGTCGGCGATGCGCAAATCCTGTTCCTCGAACCGGTTCTGCGCGTCCATCATCATGACAACGACTTCGGCAAAGCGCACTGCGCGCAGCGCGTCCGCCACCGATAGCTTCTCCAGCTTCTCGTCGATCCGCGCCCGCCGCCGCAAGCCGGCGGTATCGAACACCCGGAAGTCGCGCCCCTGCCAGGTCACCTCGACCGAAATGGAATCGCGGGTGGTGCCGGCCTCGGCGCTGGTCAGCAGCCGCTCCTCGCCGAGCAGATGATTGATCAGCGTCGATTTGCCGGCGTTGGGACGGCCGACGATCGCGACGCGAATCGGACGCTTGGCGAAATCCTCATCGGATTCGATGATGTCGTCATCGTCGAATTCCTCACCCTCCTCGGTGGGATCGGGCATCAGCACGCGCAGTGCGTCGTAGAGATCGCTGAGGCCTTCGCCATGTTCGGCGGAAATCTGCACGGGATCGCCGAGCCCGAGCGCATAGGCTTCCATCGCGCCGACTTCGCCGTGCCTGCCCTCGCTCTTGTTGGCGACCAGCACCACCGGCTTGTTGGCGCGGCGGGCGAAATCGGCAAAGGCGCGGTCGTTCGGCGTAAGCCCGGCCCGCGCGTCGATCACGAACATCAGCGCGTCGGCAAGCGCAATCGCGGTTTCGGTCTGTTCCTGCATCCGCGCGGTGAGCGAACCCCTGGCGCCTTCATCGAGGCCGGCGGTATCGATCACGGTGAATTCGAGATCGCCGAGGCGCCCATTGCCCTCGCGGCGGTCGCGGGTGACGCCGGGTTCGTCGTCGACCAGCGCGAGCTTCTGCCCGACCAGCCGGTTGAACAGCGTCGACTTTCCGACATTGGGCCGGCCGATGATGGCAATCGTGAAGGGCATAAATAAATCCAAACGCCCTTTTTGATGGACGTGTCAATCGAACGAAACGATAGAGCACGGTTCCGTCGGAACCGCGCTCTGATTTTGTTTTGACGCGTTTGCTTTACGCGAACCGGCGCCGACTTCGCGCGAAAACGCTATGCAATTAACGCGTGAAGCTGCCGCTCGGCATCGGCGCCGGGAACGGCGCGGCGGATTGTTGGGTGGACTGCGCGGGCGCCGCCGATTGGGCCGCCGGCTGGTCGGGCGGCGGCGCGGTGGTGCGCTTGCGCACGATCTTCTTCGGCTTCGGCGCCGGCGGCGCTGCGTTGGTGCCGCCCTCTTCCTCGGGCGCGGCATCGGGCTCTGCGGCGGCGGGCTCAGCCGCGGGCGCTGCTGCAACCGGGGCCTGCCTGCCTCTGGATTTCGCGGATCCCTTCGATTTCGGCTCCTGCGGCGCCGGTGCGACCGCTGCCTGGGCATTCGGGTCGTCGATCTGCTGCTGGCGCGCGCCTCTGTAGAGATCCTTCGGCACGCCCTGCTCGAGACCGGGCACACCGTCGGGGAAAACCGGTTTGCGTTCACCGGGCAGCTTCTTTTTGGTGTCGAGGAAGTCGAGCATGTCGGTCGGATCGAAATTGCCGATGCTGCTACAGCCCGCCAGCGCGCTGGAAAACGCGATGAGGACGGTGGCTGCGATCAGACGGTGCGGGCGGCGCATGCTCGGTTCTCGTTATCTCGTTGGCCGGCTCAGCTCTTTGCGACAGGCGGAAGCAACGCCTGCAGCGCTTCGGCGCGTGAGCGCAGGCTCGGTGGCGTGCCGCCGTCATTGGCAATTACGTCCAGCCATTGCCGTGTCGCTGTCGCATCGTTGGCGCGCCAGGCCGACAGCGCCAGCAATTCGCGCGCAGTATGGCGAAAGGTAGCAGCCGGTCCGGCTGCCGCCTCGAGGCGAGACTTCATGTCGGGATAGGAGGTGCTCTCCAGCAGCAACTGGGCGGCGCGAATCCGGGCCAGATCCTGTTCCGCCACGCCGACGCTGCGGTCGGCGGCAATCTCGTCGAACATCTTGGCGGCAGCCTGCTGGTCGCGGCTTGCGACCTCCGCGGCCGTACGCAGGCGCGCCAGCACGCGGTATCCAGCCGGCGCCTTCGCCGCCAGCTCGGCAAACGCCGCCTCGGCCTCTGCGTGCTTGTTGGCTTCCGATAGCTCTGCCGCCTTGTCGAAGGCCGCACCGGCCTCAACCGCCTTCTTGGCTTCCAGATATTGGTAGCCACGCCAGCCACCCACGGAGGCGATGATCAGGAGCGCTCCGGCAATGATATAGATGGAATATTGGTCCCACAGCTTCTTGAGCTGATCGCGACGGACCTCCTCATCGACTTCATTAAATAATTCAGACACTTAAGACTATCCCATCCCCGCTGAGCCGCTGGACGCGCGGCGGCGCCCTGCGCCCGATCCCCGCATGGCGGCGGCGATACCCTAACGATATGGCGGTGGCAAGGCAAAGCGAGCCGGATCAAAGCGTTAACGCTGGACGTGGCAGTCGGAAGCGAGTTGTCCCGCGCCGCGAACGTCCGGGAATATTGACTTCACGGTTCAAAGCTTGGCGTAATCCGTTCGATTTTTGTCGGTTATTCGTCTGATTTTGCAGGTGCTTCATGGTTTGCCGCGCCCTGGTCGTCACGCTTGCCATCGGGGCCGCCGCCCTGCCCGCCGCGACCCAAGCCTACGACATCAAGGCGAGGACGCCGGACTCGGCATTTTCCGGCAAGCTGCGCCCGGACATTTTGGGCATCTCGGCGGATTCCACCGCTGATTCCGCGCGTGCCACGCTAGAATCGTTCTTCAAGGGACGCACCAACACCACGACCGACGTCCAGCAGCAGAAGTTCGGCAGCACCGCGATCAGCTTCACCTCGGCACTGACTTTCAGCCTTCCTCCCGGGCCCAGCCAGAACGGTGAGATGCTGTCGAGCAGCTTTTCGTCGCCGGCGAGCGGCAATCGCATTTACTTCCTCGCCCGCAACCTCACCTTTGCGAAGGACCAGCAGCCGGCGAAGGCCGACATGGTCAAGGAGGTGATGGGCAAATACGGCGCACCCACCATCGTCGGCGATCAGCACCTCTATTACATCTATCGCGCCGGCTCGATCGTATCGGTCGGCACGAAATACAAGGAAGCAACCGCGATCGAGGCCATCGGCAAGCCACTCGATCCCAAGGCCGCGCTCAAGCTCAACGGCGAAACCATCCGGGGCAGCTGCGTGGCGGTCGTCAAGCGTGCGCAGGCAAAGGAGAAAGCGCTGGCCGCGATGCTCAGCGAAGCCAAGGGCGCCAATTGCGACGGCGTGCTGAGCGTGCAGCTGATCCCCGGCACAGCATCCGACCGTGTCGGGATCGCGCAGTTTTCGCTATTGGACGTCAAACGCGTCATCAGCGCGGCGGCGATCGACAGCGATGCGCTTACCGCGGAACAGAACGAACGCAATGCGATGCCGAAAGGCAGCGCGCCGAAGCTCTGATCGTCAGGCGCTTAAATTGCGAGCCTCACGCAACTGCCGTTTCAGCACCTTGCCGTTGGCGTTGCGCGGCAGCGGATCGGCGGTCAGGTCGATGGTTTCCGGCACCTTGTAGTCCGACAGCCGCTCGGCACACCACGCACGCAAGGTCTCAACGCTGGCCCCGCCCCTGATCACGACCACGGCGTGGACGCGCTCGCCGAGCACCGGGCACGGTTTGGCGATGATCGCGCTTTCGAGCACGTCGGGATGGCCTGACAGGACAGACTCGACCTCGGCAGAATAGATCTTCAGGCCGCCACGGTTGATCATGTCTTTCTGGCGATCGAACACGCGCACGAAACTGGCTTCATCGACCGAGCCGAGATCGCCGGAATGCCAGAAGCCGGCGGTAAAACTTTCAGCCGTTGCTTTTGGATTGTTCCAGTAGCCCTTGATGACCGAGCCGCTGTGGATCCAGATTTCACCGATCGCGCCGCGCGGCAGTTCATGGCCGTCGGCATCGACGACGATGATCTGCGCGCCGGGACAGGGCAAGCCGACGCTGTCGATGTACCGCGCGGTCAATTCGCCGGGCATCATGGTCGACGGCGACGTCGTCTCGGTGGCGCCGTAGCAATTTGCCAGCTTCAGGCCCGGAATCCTGGCGGCCAGCCGCTCGATCGTCGCAATCGGCATCGGCGCCCCGCCAAAGCCGCCGATCCGCCAGCTCGACAGATCGTAGCTGTCGAAATCCGGCTGCAGCAGGCAGAGATTGTACATCGCCGGCACCATCACGGTGTAGGTGACGCGCTCTCGCGCCGCCAGCTTCAGATATTCCGCGGCCTTGAACTCCGGCATCACGATCAGTGCGCCCGCGCAGCGAGCCATGGTCGTTATGTTGGCGACCACGCCGGTGACGTGCCCGAGTGGCACCGCGGCGATCGAGCGGTCCGCCGCGGTCAACTGCAGGCAGGACACGAAGACCATCGACGAATGGATGATGTTGCAATGCGCCAGCATTGCGCCCTTTGGCTTGCCGGTGGTGCCCGACGTGTAGAGGATCATCGCGGTGTCTTCTTCGCCGACCTCGGCAGGCGCCGCAGACGCTTCGATATCCAACAGATCGGAGAACTGCGAGGTGCTGCCGTCACCGACGGAAACGCGATGCAGGAGGTCAGGCACATCGCGCGCATCCGGCACGCGCTCGGCCAGTGTCGCTTCGTGGACCAGGAGCGTTGCGCCTGAATCGGTCAGCACATAGGCGATCTCAGGCTTTTGCTGGCGGATCGACAGCAACACCGTCACAAGGCCGGCATGAGCGGCGGCGAACATCGTCAGCACGAACTCGACGCGATTGCCGAGCAGCACGGCGATACGATCGCCGCGCTGCAATCCGAGCCGCTGAAACCCGGCCGCAATCCGTGCCGATTGAGAGGCCACGTCGCGCCAACTCATCCGGCGATCACCGCAGATCAACGCTTCGCCATCCGGATTTCTCTCTGCAGCCTCGGCAATCATCGCCCAGACGGAGCCCGGCCGTTCGCTAAATGCCGACACGACGCGATCGCTGAAGCGCGTCTCGAGCCGCATCGCCGGAATAGGATGTTGCGACCAGTCCATGGCTCAACTCTTGCCTTGCTAGACTCCAACCACGGGGACGCCGATCACGACCGGATGGAAGGCAAATGCCAGTGCCAGATAGGCGATGACCCCGACCGCGATTGCGATCAGGTCGTTGCCGGGACCGCCGACCGGTATCGGCGGCCCGCCGGCGTCGGCACGGCGCTTCAGCGAGATGCGGTCGAACACCGCCCACGCCAGGAACGAGCCGAACAGGATGATCGAGCCGAGATCGCCATTGGCTAGCAGATGCGCGGCCGCCCACAGCTTGACGCCGGTCAGCATCGGATGCTTCAGCGTCGTGTAGATCCGGCCGCGGATGTAGGAGGCGACCACCAGAATGATCGCGGGCAGCATCAGGGCCACGGTAATGTGCTTGAACGCCGTCGGCGGGTTCCAGACGTTGATCCAGCCCGTCGCGCGATAGTTGGCGAAGCCCCAGATGATCAGCGCCAGGCCCGCAACCGAGGCCAGCGTATAGCCGATCTTGTAGCCGCCCTCGCCCATTGAGCCGACGACCCGTGCACGCAATTTGCGCTGCGTGGTCAGCGTGTGGACGCCGAGAAACAGGACCAGGCCCAGGATCATCACCAGCAGTCCCATGATGTCCTCTCCCTGGGCGGCTTCGCTTCTACCCTCGCCTATCATTGATGGGGCTTGGAGCGCAATGCGCTACGCCGCCATCCGCCTCATGGCTTCTCCGCTTGCTTCTTCAGATCGCGGTTGTCGACATAACGAATGGCGATCGGTCGCCCGGCCAGCGCGCCTCCGAGCTCGCCGGTGAATTTCAGCGGTTTGCAGGCCTCGAGCGAGGCGTTGATCGCCTTCAGGTAGGTGGCACGGGTATCGGCTGGAACGCCGGCGGTGGCGAAGGTCAGCCGGGGCGCGGCAATGATTTCGCCCGACCGCTTGAAACTGAAGCGCACCGACATCTGCATGCCCTCGCGCGCGCTATCGGCCGGCGGCGGGGTCCAGCAGGATCGCAGCGCCGCAAACAGGTCGCCGATGCTGTCGAGGTCGTGGTCCGGCTTCCGGTATTTCGCCGCCTGGTCCTTTGGCGGTACGCTTTCGATCGTCAGTTGCAGGTTCTGGCCGTAGGGATAATCGATCTCGGGAATGCAGGGGCCATCGTTGAACACGCTGCAGAATGACGGTGTGCAGGGCTGGCCGTCGAGCACGCTGCACGGCGCGTGCGAAAACGGCGTGGCGTCGATCTGACGCCGCGACTGGGCGTCGGCGGCGCCGATACCGGCAACCGCGACGATCAGGCAGATGATGACGCGCCGGAGCATACGCCGGTTCCCTTGATGTCGACGATCCAATCAAATTGGTCCGCGCCTTGGTCGGGTTCAAGCGGGCCGGCGTTCACATCCCCGCGTTCATTTCCCGGCATTCATCGCCGATAGTTCCGCAATCAGCGCCTTTTCGCTGGGCTGGTCGAGCACGCCGGCCGCATAGAGCGAAATACCACCATAGAGCGTGATGTAGATCTTCATCACGGCCCGGCGCCGCGCGGCTGATGTCGGGATGTCCTGGCAAAAGATCCGCATCGCCTGGGTGATGACGCCGTGGACCGCGGTCTGCAGCGGCGGATTGTGCTTCATCGTCGCGTGCGGGCGGCTGGTCATCAGCGCATAGAGCGCACGGTTGGCGAGCGCGAAGCGGACATATTTCGCGGTGTAATCCTCCGGCGTGGTCGCCTTGACGAGGATCGCGGCCAGCCGGTCATAGGCGCCGGTGGCGACCGCATCGAGCAGCGCTTCGCGATCCCTGAAATGATTATACAGCGAGCGATGCGCAACACCGACGGCATCAGCCACCTCGCGCAGACTCAATTGCTCATGGCCGGCCTTGCCCACCAGACGGGTGGCGGCCTTCAGCGCGGCTGATTTCAGATTGCCGTGGCGATAGGTCGTCCGGCGCGGCGATGCGGTCATATCCCTTCATACAAAGGCCCCGGCCGCAGCGCCACTGTCGCGGACACGAATTTCCGAAGCTTAAGCCGAAGCGCGGCTCCTGATGCGATCCTCGCCATATTGCGGGGTGATGTCCTCGTCGATCATGCCGCGGATCATCTTGATCACGGCACCGCGCGCCCGCGCCTTGGTGGCGGCATGCGCCGCCATGTCGAGCGTGCTCAGCTTCCCGGCCACCTCCTCCGCACTGCGCTCCAGGGCGTCAGCCGGCACTACGCGGTCGAAGAAGCCGGCCGTGACGGCTTCCGCCGGACCGAACATTTCGGCCGTCATCACGACCCGGCTGAAATAGGTCGGCGTCAGCCGCTGCCGGGCGATCTCTATGGCGAACCGCGGCACCGTGAGCCCGATTGCAGCTTCATTCATCCCGATCAAGTAATTGCCCTCGGCGGCGAGACGGTGGTCGCTGGACATGATCAGGAAGGCCCCCATCGGATAGGCATTGCCCTGGCAGGCGGCGACCACCGGGGTCGGAAACGACAGGATGCGCAGCGCCAGTTCGGCGCCCGCTTTCAGCATCAGGTACTGATCCTCGGCGCTCCCTTTGGCGAAGACGTTGAGGTCGAAACCGCCGGAAAAGTGCCTCCCGCGCGCCTTCAGGATCACGACGGTTTTGTCTTTTTCCGCCTGGTCGAACGCCGCATGCAGCGCGTTCAGCATCGCCAGCGACATCACATTGGCCTTGCCATCATCCATCACGATGGTGCCGACGGGGCCGGTGCGGGAATAGGTCGCAAGATCAGTCATGTTGGCCTCCCTGTTCTATAAGCATCCACTGGATACTTTCGGAATGCCTGCGGGCGTGCAAGACCAGTCAGGGAGCAAGAAACGCATACATGCCTCCACTGGATGCATGGGTAATGGGCGTGCTGTGCTGTAACGACACGCCGCTGCTGTCGCCACCCGCCTTGTGCGCAATTGCGCACTGGGGCGGGTGCCCCAGTATTCCAGAGATGGTTATTGAATAATCGAAAGGCCGCGGCGGACTGGGTCCCCCGCTTTCGCGGAGGACGACAGGAGAACGGAGGCCAATTGCAGCCTCCCCGCGTCCCTCACGCCTTCTTCTTCACATCCTTGATGTGAGAAAACACGATGCCCTCGGCGCGTTCCTTGGTATAGCCCAAATAGAACTCGTTCTTGGCGAGGAACACCGGGTCACCGTCGACGTCATCGGCGACACCCGAACCATTGGCCGACATGAACGCGTCGAGCTTCTTGCGGTCGTCGGACGAGATCCAGCGCGCCAGCTGGAATTCCGAGACTTCGAATTCGACCGGCAACGAATATTCCGCATCGAGCCGCGCTTTGAGCACGTCGAGCTGCAGCGGACCGACCACGCCGACCAGCGCCGGCGCGCCGTCGCGCGGGCGGAACACCTGCACGACGCCCTCCTCCGACATCTGCTGCAGCGCTTCCTTCAGCTTCTTGGCCTTCATGGCGTCGGTCAGGCGCACGCGGCGGACGATTTCCGGCGCAAAGCTCGGCACGCCGACGAATGTGAGGTCTTCGCCTTCGGTGAGCGTGTCGCCGATCCGCAAAGTGCCGTGGTTGGGAATGCCGACGACATCGCCGGCAAAGGCTTCATCCGCCACCGAGCGGTCCTGGGCAAAGAAGAATTGCGGCGAGGACAGCGACATGTTCTTGCCGGTGCGCACCAGCTTGGCCTTCATGCCGCGGCTGAGCTTGCCGGAGCACAGCCGCGCGAACGCGATGCGGTCGCGGTGGTTCGGATCCATGTTGGCCTGGATCTTGAACACGAAGGCGCTCATGCGCGGCTCTGATGCCTCGACCTTGCGCAGGTTGCTCTCCTGCGCGCGCGGCGGCGGCGCAAAGCGCCCCAGACCTTCCAGCAAATCGCCGACGCCGAAATTGCGCAGCGCGCTGCCGAAATAGACCGGCGTCAGATGGCCCTCGCGGAACGCCTCGAGTTCGAACGGCTTGCAGGCTTCCGAGACCAGCGCGAGTTCGTCCTTGACCTCGGCGACGTCGAGATTGGCGCTCCGGCCGGCGAGATCGGCGATGTCGATCTGCTGCGCGGCGCCGGTCTTGGCGCCGCCGCCTTCGAGCAGGCGCACGCCGCCGGTGGCGATGTCATAGGTGCCGAGGAAGTCACGGCCCCGGCCGACCGGCCAGGTCATCGGCGTGGTGTCGAGCGCCAGCGTCTTCTCGATCTCGTCGAGCAACTCGAACGTGTCGCGGCTCTCGCGGTCCATCTTGTTGATGAAGGTGATGATCGGGATGTCGCGCAGGCGGCATACCTCGAACAGTTTTCGCGTCCGCGCCTCGATGCCCTTGGCGGCGTCGATCACCATGACCGCGGAATCGACTGCGGTCAGCGTGCGGTAGGTGTCTTCCGAAAAGTCTTCATGGCCCGGCGTATCCAGGAGGTTGAAGACCAGGCCATCGAACTCGAAGGTCATCACCGAGGTCACGACCGAAATGCCGCGCTCGCGCTCGATCTTCATCCAGTCGGATCGGGTGTTGCGGCGTTCGCCCTTGGCCTTGACCTGGCCGGCAAGGTTGATGGCGCCGCCGAACAGCAGCAGCTTTTCGGTCAGCGTGGTCTTGCCGGCGTCCGGGTGAGAAATGATGGCAAAGGTCCGCCGCCGCGCCACTTCATCTGCAAGCGGCGAGCGGGACGGCGATTCGGCTGAAACGGCAATGTCGGACATGAATCGAGCGTTTGGCAGGGAAAACGGGCGCAATCAAGGGCGATTTGGCAATTGCCGACCGTGGATACAACCCCCATATCCAGCAGGGAAGGACGACCTTCCCATCACCATCATCCGCGGGGACGACCCTGCCTTATCTGGAGGGTTTGTCATGGCCTGGGCTGTGTTGTTCACCGCGGGTCTCCTGGAAATCGGCTGGGCCATCGGTCTCAAATACACCGAAGGCTTTACGCGGCTGGTGCCGTCGGCCCTGACGCTGGCGGCCATGGCCGGAAGCATCCTCCTGCTCGGACTGGCACTGAAAACCTTACCGATCGGAACGGCCTATGCCGTCTGGACCGGAATCGGCGCCGTCGGCACGGCTATCCTTGGCATCGCCCTCTTCGGCGAACCCGCCACCGCGGCCCGCCTGGCCAGCATCGGGCTGATCGTAGCCGGCATTGTCGGGCTGAAGCTGGTCACCTGATTAGCGCAGCAGCACCACCGCCCAATATGTCGCTGCGGCCACGATTCCCGAGGCCGGGATGGTGATGACCCAAGCATAGACGATCGAACTGGCCACGTTCCAGCGCACCGCCGAGACCCGGCGCGCCGCGCCGACGCCAACGATGGCGCCGGTGATGGTATGGGTGGTGGAAACGGGAACCCCGAGCCAGGTCGCCATGAACAGGGTCGCGGCCCCGCCGGTTTCCGCGCAAAAACCCTGCATCGGCGTCAGTTTGGTGATCCGCAGGCCCATGGTACGGACGATCCGCCAGCCGCCCATCAGCGTGCCGAGCCCCATCGCCGCCTGGCACGAGATCACCACCCAGAACGGGATCGAGAATTCAGTGCCGAGATGGCCCTGCGAATAGAGCAGCACCGCGATGATGCCCATGGTCTTCTGCGCGTCGTTGCCGCCATGACCGAGCGAATACAGCGAGGCCGAGACGAACTGCAGGATGCGGAACGCGCGGTCGACCGCGAACGGGGTCGATCGCACCGACAGCCACGACACGATCGCGACCAGCACCAGTGCCAGCAGGAACCCGACCAGCGGCGACAGCACGATTGCCAGCAGCGTCTTGGAGAGTCCGCTCCAGACCGCTGCGGACAGGCCTGCCTTGGCGATCCCGCCGCCGAGCAAGCCGCCGATCAGCGCGTGCGAACTGGACGAGGGAATGCCAAGCCCCCAGGTGATCAGGTTCCAGACGATGGCGCCGACAAGCGCGGCAAAGATCACCGTCGCATCGACGATGCTGGGCTCGATGATGCCGGTGCCGATGGTGTTGGCGACGTGAAGACCGAACACCAGAAAGGCGATGAAGTTGAAGAAGGCGGCCCAAAACACCGCATATTGCGGCCGCAATACGCGGGTCGACACGATCGTGGCGATCGAATTGGCGGCGTCGTGCAATCCATTGAGGAAGTCGAACAGCAGCGCGACCGCAATCAATGCGATCAGAATTGGAAGACCAAGCGCAGCATCCACTTGTTGGCCCTGCCCTATACCTGTTCAATCACGATGCTGTTGATCTCATTGGCGACGTCGTCGAAGCGGTCTGAAACCTTTTCAAGATGCTTGTAGATCTCGGCGCCCACGATGAAATCCATGGTGTTGGCGTCGCGATGCTTGAGAAACAGTTCCTTCAGCCCGATATCGTGGAGGTCGTCGATGCGACCCTCAAGCTTGCCGATCTCCTCGGTGATCGCGGTCAGCATCGCGACGTTGTCACCGATCGCCTGCATCAACGGCAAAGCGCGCCCGACCAGATTGGCGCATTCGACGATCAGCGTTCCGATTTCGCGCATCGGCGGCTCGAAGACGCGGACCTCGAACAGAATGACGGCCTTGGCGGTCTGCTGCATCTGGTCGATGGCATCGTCCATCGAGGTGATCAGGTTTTTGATATCGCCGCGGTCGAACGGGGTGATGAAGGTGCGCCGGACCGCAGTCAGCACCTCGCGGGTGATATTGTCGGCATCGTTTTCGAACTGATTGACGCGCTGGCAGAACACCGGCGTCTCGTCGCCGCCGCGCAGCATGTCCTGCAGGGCCAGCGCCCCCTGCACGACGGTCTGGGAATGACGGGCAAAGAGGTCGAAAAACCGCTCTTCCTTGGGCAGGAAATAGCGAAACCAGCGCAACATCGGTCTTATCCATCGTTCTGGAACGGCTGCCCGAGGCAGCCTGTCACAAAACTGTCATAGACCATTCACAGGCAAAGCGCGCGACGACGGACCCCGGAATAGTGGTCATCCACCGCTTTGTAGGCCGTAAAAATGCACCCGAACGGGCAATTTACAGCGAACGGCGGAAGAAATGCGCGATCTCGCCAATCACGCCGCGGCGGAAAGTCAGCACGCAGGCGACGAAGATGACGCCCTGGATCACCGTCACCCACTGGCCGAAACCGGCCAGATATTGCTGCATGGCGATGATCACGAAGGCGCCGACCACAGGACCGAATACGGTTCCGAGACCGCCGACCAGCGTCATCAGCACGATTTCGCCCGACATCGTCCAGTGCACGTCGGTGAGCGAGGCGTTCTGCGCCACGAATACCTTTAGCGAGCCTGCGAAACCGGCGATCGTTCCGGAAAGGATGAAGGCCAGCAATTTGTAGTGATCGGTCTTGTAGCCCAGCGAGATCGCGCGCGGTTCGTTTTCGCGGATCGCCTTCAGGACCTCGCCGAACGGCGAGTTGATGGTGCGATAGATCAAGAGGAAACCGCCAAGGAACCCGACGAGGATGACGTAATAGAGCACCGTCGGCTTGGCGAGATTGAAGATGCCGAACAGATAGCCCTGCGGGATGCCCTGGATGCCGTCCTCACCATGGGTGAACGGCGTCTGCAGGTAGATGAAATACAGAAGCTGCGACAGCGCCAGCGTGATCATCGAGAAGTAGATGCCCTGACGGCGAATGGCGACGACGCCGGTAATGACGCCAAGCCCGGCGGCACCCAGGGTGCCGACCAGAATTCCGAGCTCCGGCGACAGCCCCCAGACCTTCAGCGCATGCGCGGTGAAGTAACCGGCCGTGCCCAGAAACATCGCGTGGCCGAACGACAACAGCCCGCCGTAGCCGATCAGGAGGTTGAACGCGCAGGCCAGCAGCGCAAAGCACAACGCCTGCATCACGAAGAACGGATAGATCCCGGTCAGCGGCACGATCGCCAGCAGCGCCGCCATCAGGACGAATACGATCATCTCGTCGCGCACGGCGCGCGGTGATGCCGGCAGTGTATCGTCAGTCAATGCGCTCATATCAGGCCGCCCGTCCGGTCAGACCCGTTGGCTTCACCAGCAACACCAGTACCATCAGGACGAAAACCACGGTGTTTGAAGCTTCGGGATAGAAGTATTTGGTTAGTCCTTCGATCACGCCGAGCGAAAAGCCGGTGATGATCGATCCCATGATGGAGCCCATGCCGCCGATCACCACCACCGCGAACACGACGATGATCAGGTCGGCGCCCATCAGCGGCCGGACCTGGTTGATCGGGGCGGACAAGACACCGGCCAGCGCCGCGAGGCCCACGCCGAGCCCATAGGTCAGCGTGATCATCCTGGGCACGTTGATGCCGAACGCGCGCACCAGTGTCGGGTTTTCGGTCGCGGCGCGCAGATTGGCACCAAGCCGCGTCTTTTCGATCAGGTACCAGGTGGCGAGGCAAACGATGAGCGAGAACACGACCACCCAGCCGCGGTAAATCGGCAGGAACATGAAGCCGAGGTTCATGCCGCCCCTCAGTTCATCGGGGATCGCATAGGGAAGGCCCGAGGAGCCGAAATAATTCTGGAACACGCCCTGCACGATCAGCGCGATACCGAACGTCAGGAGCAGCCCGTAGAGATGATCGAGGCCCGAAAGCCACTGCAGCATGGTCCGTTCCAGGATCATGCCGAAGATGCCGACCACGATCGGCGCAATGATCAGCGCCGGCCAGTATCCAATACCCGCCAAATTGAGCAGGAAATAGGCGCAGAACGCACCCATCATATAGAGCGCGCCATGGGCGAAATTGATGATGTTGAGCATGCCGAAGATCACGGCCAGCCCCAGACTGAGCAGCGCGTAGAACGAGCCGTTGATCAATCCCACTAAAAGCTGCGCGTAGAGAGCTTGCATCGGTTTCGCACTCGATTTCGTTGTGACGCTATTTCGCGTGGTGACGCGAAGGTATCGCGTGGTGACGCGAGGGGAAGCCCGCCGGCACGGTGCCGGCGGGCTGCCGTCGTTACTTCTTTACCAGCGGACAGAGGCTCTCCGAAAGCGGCCTGAACGCCTGGTCCGCCGGGGTCGTTCCGACCAGCTTGTAATAGTCCCACGGTCCCTTGGACTCGGCAGGCTTCTTGACCTCAAACAGGTAGGCCGGATGAAGCTTGCGGCCGTCGGGCCGGATGGTGCCCTTGCCGAACAGCGGATCGTCGGTCGGCGCCGCCTTCATTTTCTCGACGACCTTGATGCCGTCATGCGGATTGCCGCCCATCGCGTCGACCGTCTTGAAATAGTGGATCAAGCCCGAATAGACGCCGGCCTGCACCATGGACGGCATCGCCTTGTTCTTCATGCGCTCGGAAAAGCGTTTGGAAAACGCGCGGGTGTCGTCGTTGAGGTCCCAGTAGAAGGTTTCGGTGAAGTTCAGGCCCTGAGCCACTTTCAGGCCAAGCGCGTGGACGTCGTTGATGAACAGCAGCAGACCTGCGAGTTTCTGGCCACCTGCGACGATGCCGAATTCCGACGCCTGTTTGATCGTGTTGGTGGTATCGCCGCCGGCATTGGCCATGCCGACGATCTTGGCCTTGGAAGCCTGCGCCTGCAGCAGGAACGAGGAGAAGTCCGACGAGTTCAGGGGATGCCTGACGTTGCCGATAACCTTGCCGCCCGATTTAACCACGACCGCTGCGGTGTCGCGCTCCAGCGCGTGGCCGAACGCGTAGTCCGCGGTCAGGAAGTACCAGGTATCGCCGCCGGCCTTCACCAGCGCCTGCCCGGTGCTGTTCGCCAGCATGTAGGTGTCGTAGACCCAGTGAATTGTGTTCGGCGAGCACTGGGCATTTGTGAGGTCCGACGTCGCCGCGCCGGTATTGATCATGATGGCGTTCTTTTCCTTCACCAGGTTGTTGACCGCCAGCGCAACACCGGAGTTGAGGACGTCCACGAAGATGTCGACTTTCTCGACGTCCATCCATTGGCGCGCGATTGTCGTGGCGATGTCGGGCTTGTTCTGGTGGTCGGCCGAAATCAGATCGATCTTCCAGCCCTTGGCGGCAAGCCCGGAATCCTCGATCGCCATCTGGGCGGCGAGCGTGGAGCCGGCGCCGCCGAGGTCGGAATAGAGACCGGAATTGTCGGTGAGTACGCCGACCTTGACGGTTTTATCCTGCGCCAGCGCGCCGCTCGCGGCGAGGGTCAGCGCGGTGCCGAAAAGAAGTGCCGAAATTTTCTGTTTCATATTTTCTCCCTGAATTTTGCTTGCCGAACTATACCGATCAGACGCCAAGATAAGTGTGGAGCTTGTCCATATTGGCCTGCAGTTCCGAATTCGCGAACCCGTCGATGACTTTGCCGTGCTCGACGATGTAATAGCGATCCGCAACCGTCGCGGCGAAGCGGAAATTCTGCTCGACCAGCAGGATGGTGAAACCTTCCGACTTGAGCCGCGCGATGGTGTGCCCGATCTGCTGGATGATGACCGGTGCCAGACCTTCGGTCGGCTCGTCCAGCATCAGGAACCGCGCGCCGGTACGCAGGATTCGGGCGATCGCGAGCATCTGCTGCTCGCCGCCTGAAAGTTTGGTGCCCTGGCTGTTGAGGCGCTCCTTCAGGTTGGGAAACAGCTCGAAGATCTGATCGAGCGACAGGCCGCCCGGGCGCACGATCGGCGGCAGCAACAGGTTTTCCCGCACGTCGAGGCTTGCGAAAATGCCGCGCTCCTCCGGGCAGAAGGCGACGCCCATCCGCGCGATCTTGTCGGACGCGGCGCGGGTAATGTCCTGATCGTTGAAGCGGATCGAACCGGTGCGCTTGCCGATGATCCCCATCACCGATTTCAGCGTAGTGGTCTTGCCGGCACCGTTGCGGCCGAGCAGCGTTACCACCTCGCCGGCATTCACATTGAAGTTGATGCCGTGAAGAATGTGGGATTCGCCGTACCAGGCCTCCAGGTTCTGAACCGAGAGAACCGGCGTGCCGGTCGTCTTTGCAGGGGCTTCCGCCATCTTTACCTCAGCCATGACCGGCCCCCAGATAGGCTTCCTTGACGCGCTCGTCCTTGGACAGATCGGCATAGTTGCCTTCCGCCAGCACCTGACCGCGCGTCAGTACCGTGATGATATCGGAAAGGTTCGCCACCACGGAGAGATTATGCTCGACCATCAGGATCGTGTGTTTCGCCGAGATGCTCTTGATGAGCGCCGCGATCTTGTCGATGTCCTCGTGGCCCATGCCGGCCATCGGTTCGTCGAGCAGCATCATCTCCGGATCGAGCGCCAGCGTCGTTGCGATTTCGAGCGCGCGCTTGCGCCCATAGGGCATCTCGACAGCCGGCGTGTTGGCGAACTCGCTCAAGCCGACGTCGTTCAACAGCTCATGGGCACGATTGTTGAAGCGATCGAGCACGCTCTTGGAGCGCCAGAAATCGAATGAAGAGCCGTGCTGGCGCTGTAGCGCGACCCGAACATTCTCCAGCGCCGTGAGGTGCGGAAACACCGCCGAAATCTGGAACGAGCGCACCAGCCCGAGGCGGGCCACATCGGCCGGCGCCATCGCAGTGATGTCCTGCCCCTTGTACAGAATCTGGCCCGCCGAGGGCTTCAGAAACTTGGTCAGGAGATTGAAGCATGTCGTCTTGCCGGCGCCGTTCGGCCCGATCAACGCATGAATACTGCCGCGACGCACCTTGAGAGCAACGTCACGAACAGCGAAGAAACCCGCGAATTCCTTGGTCAATCCGTGGGTTTCGAGAATGATCTCATCGGCCAAACAAACTTCCCCCATCAGCCCGCTGCGAAGTCCCCTCGCGCGCGGCCAATTTTTCCCTTGTCGGGCAGGCTCTCCCGGACGCCTTGGAAACCGTCCCGGACCTGCCGCCTCCGGGCGGAATATGCCGTCAACGGCACGGATTAGGCAAGGCGGAAAGCTTGGCTAGGCCAAAGCATTAGTGCCGGTTCCAAATCCGCCCTTAGTCGAATTGCACGACCTGCGCGAATGGCAGGGGGCCGGAGCGTTTTTCCGCCGTACCCGTGCACCGGAAAGCCGCCGTTAACGGTGTTTTGCTGCAATCGGGCCGTTTCATAGAATATTACCGCCCGGGGCAGATCATCTCGCGATTTAGTCAGGCAGGGATCGCGGCCGTGGATTTTGCAAGCGCCGACCCATCAATCGTCAAATCGATCAAGCAGCGCGATTTGCTGAACACCTGGCTGCGGCTTTTTGCCCGAGATCAGGCCGTGCCGCGCATGAACGAATTTCAACCGGCGCGGATCGAGGATGAACTTCCCGACCTTGTTTTTCTGGATGTCGATACCGGCGCTCAGCCGCCGCGCCTGGTGATCCAGAGCGACGGCACGCGGATGTCGAGCGCGTATGGCAATACCGGCAAGGGCCGCTATCTGGACGAGTATCTTGGCGCAAGGCTCGCACCGATCGTGATGCCGGTCTATTACGAAAGCATCGCCCGCCGGCTCCCCGCCTACACCATCGCCAATATCGATGACATCTACGGGCGAATCGTTGCCTATGAGCGGCTGCTGCTGCCGTTCTCCGACGACGGCAACGTCACCCACATCATCGCATCGCTAAAGACCATCAGCGAGGATGGCGGTTTCGAGATCAGGAATCTGATGCGCGGAAGCGGCAAGCTGCCGGTGCCCAAGCTTCGCACCATCATCGACCGCGATCTTTTCCATCGCGCGCCCGGCCGCATTCCGTCCGGCGACGTGCTCGAATTCGGCTAGGGCAATGGAATTCGCAAGTGCCGATCCTTCGGTCGTGAGGTCGATCAAGCAGCGCGAGCTCCTGAATGCGTGGCTGCGCGCCGCAACCAGGCACCGGCCTCTTCCCCTCGTCGATGATTTCCAGCCCAACCGCGTCGGCGACGAACTGTCCGACATGATGGGATTTGACGTCGAAGGCGACGGCGACGGCGACGGCGCGCGCTTCCTGATTACCCAGGCAGGCGCAAGATTAAGCGCCACTTATGGCAGCGACCATCTCAGCCCGGCTGAGCGCATCAATCGCTATCTTGACGACGCGCTCGGGCCTGAACGGTATGCCCGCGTGATTGCCCTGTATCGCGCTTGCCTGAAGCACAGGCGGCCGGCCTATTCGATTTCAACGGTGCAGGACGCCGACAACAAGGACGTGTCCTACGAGCGGCTGCTTATGCCGTTCGGCCGGGGCGATGCGGTCGAACAGATCGTGGGCTCCTACAAGAGCATCAGCATCGAGGGCGGCTTCAAGATCAACAACCTGATGGGCCTCCGGCCCAAAGCCGTTCCTGTGATCCTGGTCCGGGCCATCATCGATCGTGATTTCGTGCCGAGCACCGCGAGCCGGCAGCTGTCCGACGACGTCATCGAACTGGGCTAGGCCTCTAACTCGACTAAGCCTTGCGCTTGCCCTTCGACGCCACTTCCTTGGCGTATATATCCGGCTTGAAGCCGACCAGCAATTTGCCGCCGAGATCGAGCACGGGCCGCTTGATCATCGACGGCTGCGCCAGCATCAGCGCCAGCGCCTTGCGCTCGTTCAGCCCTTCTTTGTCGCTATCCGGCAGTTTGCGGAAGGTCGTGCCGGCGCGGTTGAGCAGGGTTTCCCAGCCGAGTTCATCGGACCATTGCTTGAGCTTGTCCTTGGCGATTCCCGCGGTCTTGTAGTCGTGGAAGTCGTAGGCGGCGCCTTGGCTGTCGAGCCAGGCGCGGGCCTTCTTCATGGTGTCGCAGTTCTTGATGCCGTAGATGGTGATGGGCATTTCAATGCATTCCAGATTTGGCGCCATGCTGGCGGAGCGTCCGCAGGTTTTTATACAATGCAGATCAGCGAATCCATCATAGACTGACGTGTCACCCGCAGGTGAGGCCCCGCATGGAATTCACCCTTTTGTTTCTGGCAGCAAGCATGGTGATGCTGGTTGCCTGGCGCGGTTCACGCGCCCTTGCGCTCGGCCTGTACGCCGCCGTCATGGTTGTCTGCGCCGCAACCTATCTGCACCACGCGACCGATACCTTGAAACTGTCGTTCTGAGCCGCGCATGACCCAGACCCGCGCCATCACGCTGAATGCGCTCAGCCTCTACGCCGTCGCGCTGGTGCTGGCGGCGGCGTTTGCGGCGCAGCTGCTGCTGCACGAACTGCCCTGCCCGCTCTGCCTGCTGCAGCGCATCCTGTTTGCGATGCTGGCCATCGGCCCGATCCTGAACATCCGTTTCGGCCCGCGTCCCAGCCATTATGCGTTGTCGCTATTGGCAGCGGTTGCCGGCGCTGTGGCCTCGACGCGGCAGGTGCTGCTGCACATCATGCCGGGAGACGCGGGCTACGGTTCGGCCTTGCTCGGCTATCACTATTACACCTGGGCCCTGATCGGCTTCATCGCCGCCATCGTTCTTCTCGCGGCGACGCTGCTGTTCGACCGGCAGTTCGAAGATGATGGCGCTGCATTGCCGCCGACCGGCGGCCTGTTCGCGCAGGCCGCCGTCTGGCTCGTGATCGGGCTGACAGGTCTCAATGTGGTTTCGACCCTCCTTGAATGCGGTTTCGGCGCCTGCGCCGACAATCCGACCGTCTACGAACTGCTCAAGCGCTTCTCCTAAGGCCGCTTCGGAATATTCAGGCCGCGCTCCACGGCAGGCCGCGCGAGGCCGCGCTCCAGCCATGCCGGCACGTGCTTGAGAGAATCGAACGCGACGAGTTCGCGCGCGCCGTAAAAGCCGATCAGGTTGCGCACCCAGCCGAGCATGGAAATATCGGCAATGGTATATTCATCGTCCATCACCCACTGCCGGCCGTTGAGATGGATCTCAAGCACGCCGAGCAGGCGTTTGGACTCGGCGACATAACGCTCAAGCGGCCGCTTGTCGGGAAAATCCTTCCCGGCGAATTTGTGGAAGAAGCCGACCTGGCCGAACATCGGTCCGATCCCGCCCATCTGGAAGTGCACCCATTGAATGGTCTGCCAGCGGCGCGCGGCGTCCGCCGGCAGCAGCTTGCCGGTCTTCTCGGCGAGGTATTGCAGGATCGCGCCGGACTCGAACAGACCAAGCGGCTTGCCGCCGGGTCCATCGGGATCGAGAATCGCGGGTATCTTGCCGTTCGGATTCAGCGACAGGAATTCCGGCGTCTTCTGGTCGTCCTTGTTGAAGTCGACCAGATGCACTTCGTAAGGCAGCCCGATCTCTTCCAGCATGATCGAGATCTTGACGCCATTCGGCGTCGGGAGCGAATAAAGCTGAAGTTTTTCGGGATGTTTGGCGGGCCAGCGCTTTGTGATGGGAAAGCCGGAAAGGTCGGACATTGACACTCGTTCTTTGCTTGGTTGTTGTCAGGCGGGTAATGTACGAAGCTTGCCGCGCTTAACAAGGGTTGGCGCCACCAATGACTGATCATCCGTCGCCGCCGAAGCTGGGCATGACAGACGCGGAGCTCGCGGTTCATCCGACTGTGTTCGCGGCGGATGCTCTCAAAAGTCAGGTCGTGCTGGTGTCGGGCGGCGCCGGCGGCATCGGGCGAGCGATCGCCTGGCTGTTTGCGCGGCTCGGCGCGCATGTCGCCGTGGTCGGGCGCGATCAGGGCAAGCTCGATGCGCTGGTGGCCGAAATGGCCGGACGCGGCCTGAAAGCATCGGCCCACACCGCCGACATCAGGGAGCCCGACGCAGTCGACGCCCTGTTCGACGCCGTCTGGGACGCCCATGGAAGGCTCGATATTCTCGTCAACAGCGCCGGCGGGCAGTTTCCGCAAGCCGCGATCGACTTTTCCGTGAAGGGCTGGAACACGGTCATCAACACCAACCTAAACGGCACCTGGTACATGATGCAGGCCGCCGCGCAACGCTGGCGTGACCGCAAGCATCCCGGCAGCATCGTCAATATCGTGGTGGTGACGACACACGGGCTCTACGGCATCGCGCATTCGGTCGCGGCGCGAGCCGGCGTGATCGGGCTGTCGCGCGCCGTCGCCGTCGAATGGGCGCCGCTGAACATCCGCGTCAATTGCGTGGCGCCCGGCGCGATCGAAACCGAGGGCTGGAACGTCTACACGCCGGAAGCCCGCGCCGCCTATCCGCGCTCGAACCCGATGATGCGCGCGGGGTCGCCCTGGGACATCGCGGAAGCCAGCGTCTACCTCGCCGCCCCATCCGGCAAATTCGTCACCGGCGAAACGCTGACGGTCGACGGCGGCGGTCAGCTCTGGGGTGAGACCTGGACCACCGGCAAGCCGGACTATTTCGGCGGCGACAGGTGATGTGCTAGTCGATCCCGCATGCCCCGCTATCGCCTCGCCATTTTCGATTTCGACGGCACGCTCGCCGACTCGCTTCCCTGGTTTCGAACCGTTTTTCACGACCTGATCACGAAGTTCGACCTCGCGCCCGTCAGCGCCGAGGAACTGGAGGGATTGCGCGGACGCTCGGGCCGCGAAATCATCGCCCGCCTCAACATGCCGATGTGGAAGCTTCCAGCCATCTCGCGCGACATACGGAGGCGCAAGCTTGCGGCCGCAAACCAGATATCGCTGTTCAACGGCGCCTCGCAACTGCTGGCCGACCTGCAGAGCCTCGGCATCCACACCGCGATCGTCAGCTCCGACAGCGAAGCATCGGTACGCCAGGTCCTCGGTCCTTCCGCGGCGCTGATCGAGCGCTTCGACTGCGGCGCCTCGCTCTTCGGCAAGCATCACAAATTCAAGCGCGTTGCGCGGCAGCTCGGAACAAGTGCTTCCGAAGTCCTCTGCATTGGCGACGAACTCCGCGATATCGAAGCCGCCAAGACCGCCGGGATGGATTCAGGCGCGGTGGCGTGGGGCTACGCCCTGCCCGCCGCGCTGCAGGCCGCCGGGCCGACGCATTTCTTCCAAACGTTGGAAGAGATCAAACAAGGGCTCACGATCGCCTGATTGAACCGTCACGCCTTTTTCTGCAGCACCGTCACATGCAGGCGGCGGCGGATTTCCATTCCCTGGCGCCGATACAGCGCGATGGCGGATTCATTGCTGGTAAACACATGCAGAAACGGAATTTCTCCCCGCGCCACAATCTGACTGGCCACTGCACCGAGCAACGCCTGCGCGTAGCCGCGGCCGCGATACGAGGGATGTACGCAGACGGCGGTCATCTCGGTGTAATTGCCGGGCTTCATGCGCTCGCCGGTCATCGCGACGAGCTGGCCATCGACCCGGATGCCGAGAAACGTTCCCAGTTCATGGGTTCGCGTACGAAGGGACCGGGTTTTGTCAGCTCGACCAGCGCGATCATCTCGGGCACATCGGCGGCGCCGAGCGTGACGATGTCCACGCCGGGAAGCGAACTTTGCGCTGGTGTGCCGACCATCTGCTCTCCGGTCTCGGCAAGCAGGGTTTTGAAGTCATCCGGCACGCTGACCGCTTCTGACGTAAACAGCACAGCGATCTCGGTTCCGGACATCAACGCGCCAAGGGCTGCAAAGCTTTCGGGTGACATGTCCACCATGTCAGCGAATGGCGCGATCGTGAGCGGAAAGCGCCGCGCCACGGCACCGCCCTCCGCCAGCGCCTGCTGCCGGGTCGTTAGAGCGCTCCAGATGGGCTGATCGAGCGGATGGGTCATGGTTTTGCTGGCGCAAGTCCGCTCAAAGCACGCAGCCATAATGCGCCGACGACACCAGCCGGATATATTTGTCGTGCACCGAGCCGCGCCGCACCCGTGCCGCGTCAGGCGCGCGCCAGTCGGCCATGCGCCGGGCGATCTCCTCGGGCGACACGTCGAGGGTGACGGTGCGAGCGCCGGGATCGATCACGATGATATCGCCGTCGCGCACCGCCGCGATCGGCCCGCCACGCGCCGCTTCCGGCGAGACATGGCCGATCAGGATGCCGTGCGAGACGCCGGAGAAGCGCCCGTCGGTGATGAGCGCGACATCCTCACCGAGGCCCTGCCCCTGCAACTGGATCGTCAGCATTACCATTTCGGGCATGCCCGGCCCGCCGACCGGACCGACATTGCGCACCACGATCACATTGCCGGCCACGATCTCGCCGGCGCGGATCGCAGCCATCGTGGCAGCCTCGGACTCGAACACGCGGGCCGTGCCGCGAAATTGTCCGTTGTCGAGCGTCTTGCCCGACAGCTTGAGCAGGCAGCTTTCGGGCGCGAGATTACCCTTCAGGACACTGATATGGTTGTTCGGTGGCGCGACCGGATTGGACACCGGGGAAACAATTTCCTGCGGGCCGATCTGCTCCAGTGTCGGCACATCAGCGAGGTTTTCCGCCAGCGTCTTGCCGGTCACGGTCATGACGTCGCCATGCAGCAGGCCGTTGCGCAGCAGTTCCTTCATCACGACAGGCACGCCGCCGATCGCATGCAGGCTTCCCATCGCGAACGGTCCGTGCGGCTGCAGATTGGCCAGCAGCGGCACCCGCTCGCCGACCTGCTGGATGCGTTCGATCCCAACCGGCACCTGCGCCTCGCGCGCGACCGCGAGCAGGTGGAGATACATGTTGGTCGAACCGCCCATCGCGTAGACGGTCGTGATCGCGTTCTCGAAGGCACGCTCGGTCATGATGTCGCGCGGCCGGATGCCGGCCTCGATCAGCCGGTACAGCGCGTCGACCGAAGCACGGGCCTGCGCGCGGACGTCGGCATGGATATCGCTGCCGGCATGGTAGTCGGCGGGATGCGAGGCGCCGCGCGGCAGCATCATGCCGATCGCTTCCGCTATCGTGCTCATCGTGTTGGCGGTGAACATCGCACCGCAGGTCCCGCTGCCGGGCATCACGTTGCGTTCAATTTCAAGGAACTCTTCCGACGAGATGCGACCGGAATCGTTGGCCGCGCGCGCCTCGGCGTAATCCATCACCGTCAGATTGTTGCCCTTGGCGGCCCACGCCCCGAACGACACCCGGCCCGGCGAACTGGTGCCAGGATAGAGCACGAGACCGAAGGCATTGGTCCGCGCGAGCGGCATCAGGGCGGCAGCTCCTGTTTTGTCGCAGCCGGAGATCACGATCATGGCGTCGCCATGGTGCGCGTAGTGGCCGATCTCGAAGCAATCGGCGACGACGTCACGCGATGCCAGGCTGTAGCCCGCCGTCGGCGTGCCCTGCGTCAGCGCGTCCGACACCGCAGGCGCCCCCACGATCAGCCCCTGCCCGCCTCGTTCGGCGAGAAGTTCGACGAGCAAATCCGTAATGGTACGCACGCGATTGTTGCAGCGATGCGCGTTGGTATAGGCGCTCGCAATCGTCACGACGGCGCTGGTCTTCGCGGCGCGGTCCGGTTCGAAGCCGGCGGCACGCAATTCGACGCGGGCTTTCTTCCAGTAGGTGCTGCTGTCTTCAACCATTATTGTTTATTTGCCCCTTGCATGCTGATCGAACGCGCTGAGCACGGCGAGCGTCAACGCCGTGATGCCGGTCTGGATAGTCGGCTTCGGCACCGGCGCGAACAGCGGTGAATGATTGCCCGCCAGCGGCGTACCGGCCTTGTTTGCCGCCATCCATCGTTCAGGCTCGTAGACGCCGATATTGAACATCATCGACGGCACCCCGGCTCCGGCGAACTCGGAAAAATCCTCGCTTGTCGTGTTCGCCGGCGTCTGCCTCAATTTTTCGCCGAACGCCGCCTTGAGCACTTTCTCGGCGGTCGCGACCACGCCAGGATCGTTGATCACGGCCTTGGTGCCCTCCGCGATATTGATCTCCGGTGGCGGCGCATCCGACATCGCAGCGGCGGCCTTCGCCACCCGTTCGATACCCGCCACTAACTTGTTGCGCACCGCGGGCTTGAAGGTACGAATCGTCCCCAGCAGCGTTGCCTCATCCGGGATGATATTCCCGACCGTGCCGCTATGGATCGACCCAATGGTGACAATCGCGAATTCGGTCGGATCCTTTTCGCGGCTGATCACACTCTGCACATCGACGATGAAGCGCGCCGCCATCATCACGGGATCGATGGTCAGCTGCGGCATCGCACCGTGACCGCCGCGGCCACGGAACTTGATATAGAGGCCGTCGACAGTGGATGAGCCGACACCGACGCGATAGTTGACATTGCCGTAGGGAACGCCGCCGGCATGCAGGGCAAAGGCGAAATCGGGCTTCTGAAATCGCGTGAACAGGCCGTCATCCAGCATGGCCTTCGCGCCTTGCACGATTTCCTCGGCCGGCTGCGCGATGAACATCAGCGTGCCCTTCCACTGGTCCTTCAGGCCTACCAGTGTCTTGGCCGTTCCGACCCAGTTCGCCATGTGGATGTCGTGGCCGCAGCTATGCGCGACGAACGTCTCCCGGCCGTTCCAGGTGGTCTTTTCGCGGCTCGCATAGTCGAGGCCGGTCTTCTCCTCCATCGGCAGCGCATCGAGCTCGGTGCGCACCAGAATGGTGGGGCCGTCACCGTTCTTGTAGATCGCAACCAGCCCGGTCCTGCCGACCTTCTCGGTGACCTCAAAATCAAGCGCGCGCATCTCGGCGGCGAGTTTTGCCGCGGTCTTTACCTCCTGAAAGGCGAGCTCAGGATGGGCATGGAGGTCCTTGTAGAGCGCATCGAGTTTTGGATAGTCCGCCTCGAACGATTTTTCGATTGCGGCCTTGAGAGCGGGAACGTCCAACTCGGCATGTGCGGGCCAGAGCGGGAGGGCGCAGAGCGCCGCGGACACGAGCAAGGATTTGACAGAGTGCTTCATGGCGGTGACGCTCCCTTGTTTCCCCGGTGTTGTTCTTATCGGCAGCTTGGACGACGGCTTGTTGGGTGTCTAGCCGGTTTTACCGTCGTCAAAGCTCACGATCACGGCAGCGTTGGCGATCAGGATAGGATCGTTGCCCAGATCGGACGGGATCTCGAGCCCGCCCGCGATCGCCTTCACGGTCTTGGTGCCATATGGCAATTCCTTGGCGACCCCCGCGGTATCCACCGCCTCGGGGTTCGGCACGGCGATGGTGACATCGACGTACATATCGTTAGCGGTCTTGCCCAGCATCCGGAAGAAGCCGAGGCTGGAATGGCGGATCGCGTCCGAGACCGCGCGCTTCGCGGCCTTGGTGGCGTCGCGGCCATGAACATCAACGCCCATGCCCATTTCGGTAATACAGCGCACGCGTGCCATCAGGTTTTTGCTTTCGTTGGAGTGCGGGGGATATCAGTCTTGGCGCAGAGTTTCGCGCCATGGCGGTCCGAACGCAAGCGGCCGACCGAAAGCGACCAAGCAATCCGCTCCTTCTTGACGCGGCGGGATTCGCAAACTGATCACTGGCGATCCCTGAGCTTCCGAACAGCCGTCGTCAGACGATCGATTTCGTCCTCCGTATTATAATAGTGAGGCGAGGCGCGCACGATCGAAGGTAATGCGCGCCGCTTCGCGTCGAGCAGCGTGCTCGCAGGGTCCGACGTGCTGACATTGATCCCCGCGCCGGCCAGATGCGTCTTCACCGCATCGGCCCCAAAGCCAGGGACGGAGAATGTCACGATCGCCGCCGGATGCGGTCCGAGGTCATGGACCGTTACATCCGGAATCTGGCCAAGCCCGGTGCGCAGCAGGCCGGCCAACGTCCGGCAACGCGCGGCAATCGGCTCGATTCCGATCGCTTGCGCATAGTCCACCGCGACACCGAGCCCTAATCTTGCGGCGTAGTTGTTCTCCCAGGTCTCGAAGCGACGGGCGTCAGGCCGAAGCTGGTAGCGATCGGGCGCCACCCACGGCGCTCCAAAATGATCGATCATCGGTGGCTCGAGCTTGCCCAGCAGTTCGCGACGCACATACAAGAATCCCGTCCCGCGCGGACCGCGCAAGAACTTGCGTCCAGTCGCCGAAAGCATGTCGCAGCCAAGCGCCGCTACGTCGACTGGCATCTGTCCAACGGCCTGACACGCGTCGAGCAGATAGGGAATCCCGTGCGCCCGTGCGATGCGGCCGACGTCAGCCGCAGGATTCACCAGGCCGCCATTCGTCGGCACCCAGGTGATCGCGATCAGACGCACGCGCTCGTCGAGCATCCGCTCCAGCGCTTCCGCATCCAGCACGCCGTTTGCGTCATCAGGGATGATCTCGATCACCGCCCCCGTGCGCCTGGCGACCTGCAGAAACGCAACGTAATTCGCCGCGTATTCGGCCCGCGCGGTCAGGATGCGATCGCCGGCGCGCAGTGGCAGGGCGTAAAAGGCCATTTGCCACGCCACAGTGGCATTTTCGGTCAGCGCGATCTCATCCCTGGCGGCGCCGATCAGACCGGCAACACTGTCGTAGACGCCGTCAAGGCGTGGTGCAGCCTCGGCGGCCGCCTCGTACCCCCCGATCTCGGCCTCTCGCCTGAGGTAGTCTGTCATCACCTGCAGCACCGGCAAGGGCATCAGGCCGGCGCCGGCATTGTTGAGATGGACACGGCTGACAACACCGGGTGTCTCAGCGCGAAGGCGTTCAAGATCAATGGACATGAGCAATCCGGTTTCAGACGAACCGGGGAAGCCTACCAGACCAGCCGTGTCCCCGGAGCGGTGGATCTGGCATAGCGAAAAAAAGAAACAGACCCTGTCGGAATCCCGTCCCCTCGTTCGTCCACCCGATGAGCCCACGCCGACGAAGGCCCAATAATCCTCGCTGATCTGCCTGTCGACCCTGCCCGGACCACTTTTCCCTCCAAAACACCGAGCCTGCCATTTCATCCCAACCGACAAGGACATCCGTCATGACTTCCATCACGCCGTTCCTCTGGTTCGACAACAACGTCCCCGCGGCCGTCGCCTTCTACAAATCGGTGTTTCCCAACGCCAAGGTCGAGGTCGTCAATGATTTCATGGCGAGTTTCGAACTCGAGGGGCAGAAGTTCAACGCCCTCAATGGCGGCCCCAAGTACAGGTTCAACGAGGCGGTCTCCTTCTTCATCAGCGTCGAGACCCAGGAAGAGGTGGACTATTTCTGGAGCAGGCTGACCGCCGATGGCGGCGAGGAATCGCAATGCGGATGGCTCAAGGACAAATTCGGCCTGTCCTGGCAGGTGATCCCTACGGCACTCGGTCGTTACCTCGGCGATCCCGATCGCACGAAGGCCGATCGCGCCATGCAGGCCATGATGAAGATGCGAAAGATCGTTATTGCCGATCTCGACAAGGCGTTTGCCGGCTGATCCCTGACACCGCAAGGTGATCAAGGTGACAACGAGCCCGGGCGCGCTAATACGTGCCCGGGCCCATCCATAGATACGGGGCGGGTTGAATGCTGCCGCGGCGGAGGGGGTGTGTTATGATATCAGGCGCATATCGGAGGATATCGACCTGCTTACCCGTGCCGACCACCTGACCTCGTTGCCGGAGAACGTGCTGAGCCTGGCGGTCGCGCAGCGCGCGTGGAACGGCGTGAGCGTCGACGTCAGCGAGTATCATTGCGCCGGCCGGGTGGTTCATCCGCTCCGCCACCAGACCGAAACCCGCCTCAGCGTGGTGCTGGAAGAGGTCGGAGGCCACTGCGAACCACGCCTGCGCGAAGATCAGCCCTGCCCGATCGACTATATGCCCCGGCACATGCACTTCGCGCCGGCGGGTCTAGAGATGTGGGGCTACAACGCCGACGCGCGCATTGTGAAAGACGCCACCCTGAGCTTCGACCTTGCGGTATTGGGTGAGCGGCTGGCCACCGGCTTCAACGCCGATGCGAGTACTGCGCCGCGGTTGCGCTTTGCTGATGATCGAATATGGACCCTGGTCAGGCTGCTGTCCGACGCGGTGAACGATCCCGATCCGTCGGCGCAACTCTATGGCGATGGGTTGGTCGCGGCGATCGCGGCGCGGCTGTTCGCCGATCCACCTGCACCGGGCGCGGATGCCAAGGGGTTGGCACCCCACCAGCTTCAGCGCGTCATCGAATATCTTAACGCGCATTTGCCGGGGCGTGTTGAACTTGCGCGTCTGGCAGAGCTGGCGGGCCTGTCGCAGTCGCAGTTCAGCCGGGCGTTCAAGGCTTCGACCGGGATGGCGCCCTACCGCTGGCAGCTCGACGCCCGCATCCGGCGCGCGCAGGCGCTGCTAATCGATACCAGCGCTTCGCTCGACGACGTGGCTGAAGCCACCGGTTTTGCCGACGCGGTACATTTCGGGCGCACGTTCCGGAAACTCACCGGCGCGACACCGGCGGCGTGGCGATACGACCGAAAAAACTGAGCCCATAGCAGTTTTGAACTGCCGGCAGCAGAATCGAACAGTGCCTTTCCCACACGGCAGAATAAATAGTCGCCCGACCGGACAGGCGGGCGAGCTGCCTTGAGTGCGTGACGACACCCGCCTTCCGGAATTTCTCACCCCCGGAACGCAGCAGATGACCGCTCAATCCATCGACTATGACAGCCTGATGCAGGCGAACCTCGCGCGGGTGTTCGGCGAGCGCGACGCCTCGCGCCGGCTCAAAGCCGTCACCGAACTCTATGCCGACAACGCGACATTGTATGAACCACCGGATGCCGCGGCGACCGGCCATGCCGCCATCAGTCAGGCGGTGGAAGCATTGCTGGCGAACCTGCCGCCCAATTTCGTCTTCACTTCGGTTGGTCCCGCTGTCGGTCATCACGCCATGGGACGGCTGCGCTGGCGGTCCGGTCCACCCGATGGTCCCGCCGCAGTAACCGGAACCGATGTCGCCAAGATCGAAGGCGGCCGAATCCAATCCCTCCACGTCTTTCTCGATCCCACCGGCGCCTGAGCGCCTGCACATTCCAAGGAGTATTCATGCCTGCCAAGACCGGCCTCGACGCCCTGCTTCGCCCGGAAGACAGCATCCTGGTGCTGATCGACCATCAGCCGTACCAGTTCACCAATCTGAACAGCCACGAGCCGACGATGATCATCAACAACGTCATCGGTCTCGCCAAGACGGCGAAAGTGTTCGACGTGCCGACGATCCTGACCACAGTGATCGAAGAGCGCGGCGGCTATATCATCAAGGGTCTCCAGGATGTGTTCCCCGAGCAGAAACCGATCGACCGCACCTTCATCAACACCTGGGAAGACCCAAAGGTTACCGACATCGTCAAGAAGAGCGGGCGCAAGCAGCTGGTGCTGGCCGCGCTCTACACCGAGATCTGCCTTGCGATGCCGGCGATCCAGGCGCTCGCCGAAGGGTATGACGTCTTCATCGTCACCGATGCATCAGGCGGCGTCTCGCTGGAAGCCCACGACATGGCGGTGCGCCGCATGGTCGCCGCCGGCGCGGTGCCGATCACCTGGCTTGCGGTGCTGGGCGAATGGCAGCGCGACTGGGCGCGCGAGAAGACCGCGGCCGGCGTCGCGGCCGTCGTTCTCGAACATGGCGGCGCCAGCGCTGTCGCGCTGGCCTGGGAACTGCAGTTGCTCGCCGGTCGCGCCGGGGCCGGCGTCTGAAGAGCGACGCCATGCCCATCACGCCAGCGCCAATCCGTATCGGCTACGCCCTGTCATTGACCGGTCCGGTCGCCGACAACAGCAAATCGGCCCGGCTCGCCCACGAGATATGGCGCGAGGACATCAACCGACGGGGTGGGCTGCTCGGCCGTCCCGTCGAACTGATCTGCTACGACGATGGCGCGGACGCTTCGCGCGTCCCCGGCATATACCGACGTCTGTTGGACGATGATCGCGTCGATCTCGTCATCGGCGGCTACGGCACCAACACCATATTGCCAGCGATGCCTGCCATCATGGAGCGGCAGCGCTTTTTCGTCGGGTTGATGGGTCTCGGCGTCAACCACGCGCTGCTCTATCCGAACTACTTCGCGATGATTCCGACCGGCCCTGATCCGAACGCCGCCCTCACCGAAGGGTTCTTTGCGCTCGCCGCAGAGCAGAAGCCCAAGCCTGCCACGGTGGCGCTGGTTTCTGCGGACGCCGAGTTCTCGCGCAATCCTGTCCTCGGTGCGAAGGCGAATTCCGAAAAGTACGGTTTCCGGATCGTCCACGAGGCCACCTATCCGCTGACCACTGACGATTTCACACCTGTGATCGACGCGGTCGCCGCAACCGATTGCGATCTGCTGTTTCTCTGCTCCTACCTCGCCGACTCGATCGGCCTCGTGCGAACCATCCACGGACATCGCTTTCGCCCCAAAATGGTCGGCGGCGCCATGATCGGTCCGCAGAACACGGCGGTGAAAACCACGCTCGGACCATTGCTCAACGGCTTCGTGAACTACGAATATTGGGTGCCGATCCCGAAGCGGATGCTTCCCGGCGTTCAGGAAATGCTGAACACCTACCAGGCGCGCGCTGGCGAAGCTGGCGTCGATCTCCTCGGACATTACATGGCACCGCTCGCCTATGCCCAGATGCAGGTGGTGACGCAGGCGGTCGAAGCGACCGGTGGCTTCGACGATTCAAGCTTTGCGGCATACACCCGCGCCGCGACGTTTCACACCGTGATGGGCGATATCAAGTTCGGCGCAAAAGGCGAATGGGCAGAACCACGGGTTCTGCAGGTCCAATTCCAGGGAATATCCGGCCACGATGTCAGCCAATTCCGCAACGGGTCGCGGCAAATCGTGGTTTCACCACCGGGCTTCGCTTCCGGTGATCTTCGCTTTCCCTACGCCGCCGCACTCGCTTTCGCCTAGCCAGGCCCGGGCGCGCCAACAGCGCCCCGGGTTTGCTTATCCGATTATGCCGAAGCCGGCACCTGCGCCGCTTGCGCGTTGGCGTTCGCCTTGGGGAACGGCTTGAAGGTCATCGCGATCAGGAACGCGCCAAGTCCCATGGCCCAGGAGCCGACATAGAGCCACGTGTAGCTGCCAAGGGTATCGTAGATCAGACCGCCGGCCACCGGGCCCATGGCCATGCCGAGGCTGCCGGCCATCGCGGTCCCGCCGATCACGGTGCCCATCATCTTCAGCGGAAAATTCTCGCGCGCGATTGCAGCATAGAGTGGCATCGTGCCGGCATAGATGAATCCGAACACCGCCGCGACAGCATAGAAGCCGGCAAGGTCGCGGACGAACACATAGGCCAGCGCGCCGAAGGCCTGCACCAGCAATCCCGCGACCAGAACGCGCTTGGCGCCTAATTTGTCGCCGAGGATGCCGAACGCGACACGGCCGCCGAGCCCTGTGAGCCCCTCGAGGCTGTAGATCGAAACCGCCGCGATCAGCGGGATGCCACAGCTGACGGCATAGCTGACGGTGTGGATGATCGGACCCGAATGGGTGGCGCAGCAGAAGAAATTCGTCAGCAGCAGGATCGCGAACTGCGGCGAACGCACCGCCTCGCCTACCGACATCTCGGTTTGCTGCTCGCCGTTTGCCAGAGCTGGGGCGTTGGCCGCCGCGAGCGCCGGCGGGCGCCGCACCAACAGCGATACCGGAATCATGATCACGGCAACGATACCAGCCACGATCTGCAGCGTCGTTCGCCAGTCGTGGACCGAGACCAGCCAGGCCACCAGCGGCGCCATGGTCATGGGCGCTATTCCCATGCCGGCCGACACCAATGAGACCGCGAGACTGCGATTTGTATCGAACCAGCCGGTGACGCAGGCCATCATCGGCGCAAAGATCGCGGCAATGGCGCCGCCGACCAGAACGCCGAAGATGAACTGGAACGCGAGCAGCGAAGTCGCCACGCTGGCGAGCAAGAGGCTTCCGGCCAGCACCAATGATCCCGTCAGCACCACCGGCAGCGGTCCGAAGCGGTCGGACAGGCTGCCCCAGAGCATGCTGCAGCACGCCATGGCCAGGAAACCGATCGTCATCGCGCTCGATACGCCTGCGACCGACCAGCCGGTATCCCGCGTGATCGATTGCAGCAGCACCGGCAGGGAAAACATCGCCCCGGCCGCGACGCAGCCCAGCGTGCCGCCGGCCACGACGATCACCCAACGATAGCGAGAATGGTCCATTACAAATCTCCGTTTTGGCGCTTCTCGGTTCAAGACGTTTGAGAAGCGCCAAAGGCGACATGATCAGGATAATATTTTAGAGCATATGGCCGGTTCAGGAACTGGCAGCAGGTGGCATCTTGTCGAATTTCGGCAATGCCGGATCGAGATCGTCCCAGGCGTGGCCACGTATTCCGTAGGTGACGGCCTGCGGCTTGAAGCGGCCGGGATCGTCGAGGCTTGCCGCGTGCACGGTGAAGAGATCCGGCATGGCAGCAAAAGTCAGATACACCGGCGACCCGCAGGCCGGGCAAAAACTGTGCGTCTTCACATTGCCGCTGTCGCCGACGACGTCGCAATGCGCCGCCTGGCCTTCCAGCTTCACGCCCTTCCTGCCCATGAAGGTCAGATAGGAGCCGTGCCCGGTGCCGCTCCTGCGCTGACAATCCTGGCATTGGCAGTGATTCATAAAGGCCGGTTCGCCGGAAATTTCATAACGGATCGCGGCGCAGGCGCAGCCGCCGGTAAAAGCTTTGCTCATGTTGTTCCTTTTCGTGGGGGTGATGCGAGGTAATCTGGATTTCGAGAGCAGGATCAGCACCGGGCAACACCATTTCACCGGCGAGAAATCAGCTTCAGCCATGGCGCCAGATGAAAGGCGCTCATCAGCAAATACATCGGGACCATTCCGCTCAGCGGTGACGCCGGCGAACACAACGCCTCCACCGCTCCCCCGCCAAGGACGGCAGTCAGCAACGCCATGATCGCGAAGGTCGGCGCGGCCGCGAGGTACAGAAATTCGGCGGCGCCGGTCGCGGCCGCGTTGCCGTTGTTACGAGGAATCGCGCCGGTGCTGCGTGCGACGCCATGCGTCTCACTCATGGTCCTTCTCCTGCGTTACTGCTACCTGGCTGCTTCCGCTCGCACAGCACCTGCGCGAGCGGTGGCTGACCTCGCCGGATTAGCCGCTTTGCTTGCGCATGGCGGCCTCGCCGGCGTCCGACACCTCGGCCCACTTTTTGTCGGGCGCGGCGTCCGGGACGTAGCTGTCGTGCCAGTTCCACCATTTGTAGGTTGGCGTCTGCGGCGTGCCTTCCGGAGAATCCTCCCAGACCTCCTGGCGGCCGAACGGCGTGATGTCGAGGTAGTTCCAGGTGCCGCCCATCTGCTCATCGCCGCGGTTGTTGATGAAGTAGGTCCGGAAGACCTTGTTGCTATCGCGGATGAACACGTTGGTGCCGTGCCATTCGTCGACGCCGAAGTCCTTGTCGAAGCTGTCGGTGACGGTGTACCAGGGCATATCCCATTCCATCCGCTTTTTCAGCCGCGCGATGTCCGCCTGCGGCGCGCGCGAAACGAAGACGAGCGTGGTGTCGCGGGCGTTCAGATGGGCGACGTGGGCGACCTGGTCGGCCACCATGGAGCAACCGCGGCAGGCTTGCTCGGGCCAGCCATGCACGCCGGGCTCGTAGAACGCGCGGTAGACGATCAGCTGGCGGCGGCCATCGAACAGGTCGACCAGGCTCACTCTGCCGCCGGGTCCTTCGAACGCGTAACTCTTCTCCACGGCCATCCACGGCATCCGCCGGCGCTCGGCCGCCAGCGCGTCACGGGCGCGGGTATTGGCTTTTTCCTTCACGAGCATCTGCTGGCGCGCAGCTTCCCACTCCTTTGCCGAAACGACATGAGTCTCCATTGCTAGAGTCATAGCTAGCCTCCTGTTGGTTGCGATGCTTGTTGCGTTACGCGTCGTGCTGCAGTGTCAGGCCGGAAGCCGCCGGTCGTATTCGTCTCGCAGCCTGCTCCAGCCTTCCCAGAACGGCGCCGGCTCCTTGCCGGATGCGCGTGCGACCAGGACATCGAGATGCATATGCCAGCCGGCGCTGACCTTGAGCATGGTCGAGCGATCGGGCAGACGGCGATGGATCACCGTCAGCAGCACGCCCTGCCCCCTTGGCTCCAATTCAAACGTCACGTCGCCGCTGTTGTTCCAGGCGATGGAAAGCTTGCGCATCGGATCGAGTTCGGTGATCCGGCTTTGCATGCGGTGCTCTTCGGGGAAATCGGCCGGCCGCGGGCTTGGCGGATCGTTGAGCTCGCCGTTGCGCCAGACGAATTCGACGGGTGCGCCGATCTTCATCTCCATCGCGCCTGCCGCCAGCCATTTGCGGCGCAGGTCGCTGTCGATGAGATAGGCCCAGATGCGCTCGATCGGACCGGGCAACAGCCGCTGGATTTTCAGCGTCGTCGGTTCGATCAGCGCGCCGTACGCATCGGGTGTCTTCGCATCCATCGTTCTATTCCTTCACGTCTTGCTTTTCTTTGCCGCCGCTTCGTCTTCGGCGCGCAACAGGGATTCCAGCGTGTCGAGTTTTTCATTCCAGAAGCGCTCATAACGCCGCAGCCACTCATTGGCCTCCGCAAGCCGCGCCGCTTGCAGGCGGCAGAGATGGGTGCGGCCCTGGATCGTGCGCGTCACGAGGCCAGCGTTCTCCAGCACCCGCACGTGTTTCGAGGCGCCCGCAAAACTCATGCTGAACGGGGTCGCCAGCTCCCCGATCGTGAGTTCGCGTTCCGCGAGCTGGCCGAGCATGGCCCGCCGCGTCGGGTCAGCAAGGGCATGAAAGACGGCGTCCAAATGAGCGTGTTGTTCAACCATGTGGTTTAACATAGTCGCCTGAAACGGATTGTCAACCGATCGGTTTAACTTCTTCGTGATGGGTTCCGCGGGGGTTCCGGTGGCCTATTCTTACTTTGCATGGGGTTGTTTTCGCGATTTTGTGTTGTGCAGCCTTTGTCAGGTCGCCAACTAGCCGTCCGGCACGGTGTAGACGTCGCAGGGCGCGGCGATGCCGCGCAGAGGATGCGTTCCCAGCGGGATCAGTTTTGCGGTGGTCTCACGAGCGACTGCGCCGGAAATCAAAACCGTTCGGCCGAGCGGCCGGCAAAGTCCCTCGAGCCGGCTGACCAGATTGACGGCGGGACCGATCGCGGTGAAATCGAGCCGGTCCGCCGCACCGACATTGCCCCAAAGGATCTCGCCGAGATGCAGCGCGGCGCCAAACGCCAGCGATGGCAACTCCTGCTCTCGCCTGATCCCATCAAGATGCGCCATCCCGGCTTGCGCGGATGTGACGGCACGAAGCGCCGCGTTGCAGGCATCGCCGAGATTTTCCCCAGTGACTGGAAAGATCGCCAGCATGCCGTCGCCGATGAATTTCAGCACCTCGCCGCCGAAGGCGTGAACGGCGCCGGCCATGCAATCGAACCAGGCATCGAGCGCGGTGATGACGGAAGCCGGCGGCGAAGTCTCGGACAGCGCGGTGAAGCTGCGCAGATCCGCATAGAGCAACGCGGCACGGATGGTTTCGCCGACATCGCGCCGTAGCGGTCCCGCCATAACGCGTGCCGCACTGCGCCGGCCAAGATAGGCCTCGAGCGTTGCGGTCAGCGTCGCGCGCGCTGAAAGTGCTGCAAGTGGTGCCGCGGCAAAACGGGCGACCTCACGCAACCGGGCGATCTCTGTTGCCGTGAACTGACGCGGCCCGATCCATGAGAGCACCGGTCCATCCGGTCCCGGCCCCACGACGTCTTCATGCACCATTCCGCCCGCGAGCCCGGCCAGCCAACGCCAGCCGGCATCGCCAGCGGAATGATTCTGTGCTGCATCTGCCGGCGCAAAACCCACCGCCTCGATCACCTCGCCGTTCTCGGCTCGCCACAACCAGGTGCGGCGCGCAATGATCGGATGCGGAACCGCGAGCGTCAGGGCGCCGCCGACGAGCGGCAGATTATCAGCGATCAAATGCGCACCGAGTTCGGCAAGGAACCGGTCCGCACCCGGTGAAGCGCCCGCCGCATCGACCAACCATGTCAGCGTCGAATTGAGTTGCATGGGCCGATCATGTGGCAGCGGCGCGTCATTGTCATCAACCGCCCTTGGTAAATCCGCGCGCGGGCATATCTTCGCATCGGTTGCACCTTCTTCATGCCAACGAGCAACGAGGTTTTCGATGACTGAAGCGTTCGTCGTCCAGCGCGAGACCCACATTGCGGCACCACGCGCCAGCGTGTTCGCCTTCCTCACCGATCCCGACAAGATCGTGCAATGGATGGGGACCGAGGCGACGACGGAGATGCATCCGGGCGGGCTCTATCTGTTGAAAGGCGTTGGCAGCGCCACCGCGCGCGGCGCCTTCCGCGAGGTCGTGCCGGTGCACCGCCTCGCCTACAGTTTTGGTTGGGAAACCAACGACGAGGTGCCGCCGGGATCAAGCCTGATCGAAATCGATCTGATAGAACAGGATGGCGGCACGCTGCTGCGCATGACGCACAGTGGCCTTCCCAACGAGACAACCCGCGCCAGCCATGACAAGGGTTGGGCGCATTATCTCGGCCGGCTGACCTCAGCCGCCGCCGGTCAAGATCCTGGTCCCGATCGGGGCCCGAACGGCACGCGCGACGTTGCTTGATGTCGCCTACCCTGCACGCCAATCTCATTTCCTGCTTATTTCAAATTGCGGCACGCCAGCGTGAAACGATTCCGAGATTCCGAGCGCTGAGTTTCGTCGTCAGCGCCACTCGAAATGACGTTCCTGCGCCAGCATGCCGGTGATCCAATCAACAAAGGCGATGATTTCCGGGTTGGCGCGGTCCTCGCGGCGATAGAGCAGCCGGTGAGCGACGGCAGGAATGCCGAGCGGCCCGAAAGGCATCGTCAATGCGCCCCGGCGCAGATGGTCACCCGCCTGCAAGGTCGATTCGAGAGCGAGGCCAAGCCCGTCTGCCGCGACAGCAAGCGCAAGATGGGCCCGGTCGAATTGCAGGCCGCGCGGATTGAGCGGCACCAGCCGCGCGTGCCTGGCCGACCATTGGTCCCACGGCACCACGCAACGCAGCGAGTGGATCAGCGGCACGCGGGCGATATCGGCAGGGCTCGTCAACCGATGCTCGGCGACGAAGCCTGCGCTCGCCAGCGGCACGATCAACTCCTCGACGAGCGGCACCGCCTCGCAGGATTCCGGCACCGGACGCGCATACTGGATATCGACCAGGATGCCGTCCTGGCCGAGCCGCGCCGGCTCGTGACTGGCGTAGAGCGCAATGTCGATCGCCGGGTGCTCGCGCAGGAACTGGCCGAGCCGTGGCACCAGCCAAAGCGTCGCGAAGCTTGGCGAGGCGTGGATCGGCAGTCGGCGCACGCCGGCGCCGGAGGCGACGCGGCTGGTTGCGGTCACGAGCCGGGCGAAGCTCTCGCCTATCGATGCGCTGTAGGTCAGCGCCTCCTCCGTCGGGATGACGGTTCGCTTGACGCGCAGGAACAGCGGGCGCCCCAGCGTGCCTTCCAGCGCGCGCATCTGATGGCTGATCGCAGAAGGCGTCAGGTTCAACAGCCTGGCCGCACCGACAAAGCTGCCGGTTTCCATCACGGCGCGGAAGGTCAGCAGCCACTGCAGGGGCGGCAACTCGCCAATCATTGACGAATATAGCTCATCGATTCAGGCATCCTTATTCGCTTTTGTTGCCCCATTTGCCCATGCTAGCACGCATGAATGAGGAATGCAGCTCATCAAAAGAAGCTGCTAGCGATCGGGAAGAGACGTCACCCGCCATCGTGGGGGGCGAAGACCGGCAGGCGGCGCAAGCCCCTGGTGGTCGCTGTATGCCGCCTGGTACGCGGCACGGCACTCGCTGTTTCCGTCGATTCCTCACTGGATGAGGCTGGCCCGATCGTCGATCGGCCGAAGGCGGAAGGCGCACCAACATGAACCTGCATCGCATGCTCCTGGAACGGAAGGCGGCCGGACGGCCGGTCACGGTCGCCATCATCGGCGCCGGAAAATTCGGAACGATGTTCCTCTCGCAGGCCCGCAACACCGACGGCATGCACATCGTCGGCGTCGCTGACCTCAACACCGCGCGCGCCCGCTCGCAGTTGCAGCTGGCCTGCTGGCCGCAGGAGCAATATGCCGCCGCCTCGATCGAGGACGCGCTCAAGAATGGCGCGACGCATATCACCGACGATGGTGACAAGCTGGTCACCCATCCCGGAGTCGAGGTCGTCATCGAAGCGACGGGCGATCCCGGCGCCGGCATCCGTTTCGCGCTGAAAGCAATCGAGCACGGCAAACACATCATCATGGTCAACGTCGAAGCCGACGCCGTCGCCGGCCCGATCCTGGCCCGCAAGGCGAACGCGGCCGGCGTTGTCTATTCGCTCGCCTGGGGCGACCAGCCGGCGCTGATCGCCGACCATGTCGACTGGGCGCGCGCGGCAGGCTTCAAGGTGGTGTCGGCCGGCAAGGGCACGCGCTACCACCCGACTTATCACCAGTCGACCCCCGACACGGTCTGGGACATTCTCGACAAGTACATGAAGATCAAGGATCGCAACTCGATCAATCCGAAGATGTTCAACAGCTTCGTCGACGGCACCAAGTCGGGCATCGAGATGACCGCCGTCTGCAACGCGACCGGCCTTCACGCGCAGGCCAACGGCCTCTCCTTCCCGCCGGCGACACGTTTCGAGCATGCCGAGATATGCAAGCCGAAATCGGACGGCGGCGTTCTGGAGCGCAGTGGCGTTACCGAGGTCACCTCCTCCGTCTATCGCGACGGCACCGATGTCGCCAACAGCCTGGTCATGGGGACCTATGTCGTCTTCGAGAGCGACAGCGCCTATAGCGAGGAGTGCTTCCGCGAGTACAGCATGCTGCCGGACAAGACCGGCAAATACTCCTGCCTGTACCGGCCGATCCACATGATCGGGCTGGAACTGGGCATCTCGGTCGCCTCCGCCGCTCTGCGCAAGGAGCCGACCGGCGCGCCGATCATGTTCAACTCGGATGTCGTCGCCACCGCCAAGCGCGCGCTCAAGGCCGGCGAGATGCTCGACGGCGAAGGCGGCTTCTGCGTATGGGGCAAGCAGACGCCCGCCTCGGCTTCGCTCGATGAAGGTTATCTGCCGCTCGGCCTCGCCCACAACGTCAAGCTCAAGACCGACATCGCCGAAGGCCAGCGCCTGAAATGGAGCGACGTCGCGTACGACCCCGCCAATCTCGCCGTAAAAGTCCGGCGCGAGATGGAGGCGGCCTTCGCGCGCCCCAACACCCGCGTCGCCTGACCGACTTCATGACGGGGCGCCGTTGCGCCCCGCCATCGCCCCAGAGCCCGAACAACGGGCCGAACCACAACCGAGGAGGACTAACCATGACGACCAAGGGACGAAGCTATCTATCCCGCCGCGCCATGCTCGGCGGGCTCGCGACCAGCGCGGCGCTGATCGGCATGCCGGGCGTGCTCAGGGCCCAGAAGCTCAGTTGGATCGGCGCCAGCGCAGCCTCGCAGCAGGATTTCATCGGCATCAGCCTCGATTTCTTCAGCAAGCGCGTCGCCGAACTGAGCAAGGGCCAGATCGAAATCACCGGCCACCACGGCGGCGCGCTCGGCGGCGAACGCGAGCATGTCGAGGCCGTCCTCCAGGGCGCGATCCAGATCGCAACGCCGGGCCAGGGTGTGGTCGCCGGCTGGTACCGCCCGGCAGAGGTCTGGACCCATCCCTATTTGTTCAAGGACGTCGCCCACAAGGATCGCGTGTGGGACACGATGCGCGCCGAATATCAGGATGACATCGCCAAGACCTCCAAGCTGCGGCCGCTCGGCGCGATCCCGCGCATGCCGCGCATGCTCTCCTGCAACCGGGTGGTGAAAGTGCCAGCCGACATGAAGGGGCTCAAAATCCGCGTGCCGGAAACCGCGCTCTGGCGCCGCACCTTCGAGCTGTTCGGCGCCTCGCCTACCCCGCTTCCCTTCCCCGAAGTTTTCCAGGCCCTGAAGTCGAGCGTGATCGACGGCCAGGAGAACCCGATGGGCCTGACCTACAATTCCGGCATCTTCGACGCCAACACCCATCTGTCGCTGACCGAGCACATGATGCAGGACAACTGCGTCGTCATGAGCGAACAGGCCTACCAGAAACTGAGCCCGGAGCTGCGCCAGGCCGTCGACCAGGCCGCGCGCGACATGGAAGCCGAGATGCGGCCGAAGGTGATCGGCGACGACGTTCGCATCCTGGAACTGATCAAGGCCAAGAAGATCGTGATCTCCGAGGTCGACAAGGCGGCCTTCACGGCGACCGTGAAGGGCCTGACCACCGAGTTTCCGGCCGGCAAGAAATGGGCCGACCGCATCGGCCAGATCGCCTGATGCGTTCAGACCCGCTGCGGACGCGCACCGCTTCGGTCCACGGCCGAGGCGGCGCGTGAGCGCGTCCGGGGCGGGCAATTGTTGTTTGACAGCGGAGCATCCCGCATGAAGGCGCTCATCGGCAGGCTATCGGACGGCATCACCGAGATCGCCAAGTTCGCGCTCGGGCTCTGCGTCGCGGCGATCGTGCTGATCACCCTCGCCGCCGTGTGGTGGCGCTATGTCATCAACGCACCGATTGCCTGGGTCGAGCAGGTCTCCAACATCCTGTTCATCTGGATCACCTTCATCGGCGCGGCGGTACTCTACCGGCAAAAGCTGCATATCGGCGTCGACATGTTCATCGGCATGCTCAAGGGACGCGCCCAGCAGGTGATGTTCTGGGTGATCGAACTCGCCAACCTGACCTTCATCATCGTGCTGTTCATCTACAGCCTGAAACTCTCGATCGACGTCCTGCCCAACACCTATGGCGCGCTCGATATCACCCCGGCCTTCTTCTATTTCTCGGCGCCGGTCTCCTGCGCGATGATGATGCTCTACTTCATCGAGAAGATCGTCGATCCCTCCAAGCGGCAGCCTGACGGCTTCGCGGGGGATTTCTGAGATGAGCACCGTTCTGATCGGCGGCTTCTTCCTGCTGCTCGCCCTGTCGGTGCCGATTGCCTTCGCGATGGGGCTCGCCACTATCGGCGCGATCTTGACCCATGGCTCGCTGCCGATGTCGATCCTGGCGCAGCGCACGCTGGTCGGCGCCGATTCCTACGCGCTGCTCGCAATCCCCTTCTTCATCCTGGCCGGAAACCTGATGAATGGCGGCGGCATCACCCACCAGATCATCAGCCTCGCCAACGCCATGGTCGGCCGGTTCCGCGGCGGTCTGGCGCTGACCTCGGTGACGGCGGCGATGATCTTCTCCGGCCTGTCGGGCTCGGCGGCGGCCGACGCCTCGGCGCTCGGCAAGGTGCTGATCCCGGCGATGAAGAAACAGGGCTATGGCGGCGGTTTCGCCGCGGCGCTAATGGCGTCGGCCTGCGTCAACGGACCGATCATCCCGCCCTCGATTCCGCTGGTCATCTACGGGCTATCCGCAGGAAAGGGCGTCTCCATCATCGCGCTGTTCCTCGGCGGCATCGTGCCGGGCGTCCTGCTTGCGCTGTCGCTGATGGTCGCGGCCTACTGGATTTCGGTGACGCGCAATTACCCGGTCTCGGAAGCCGTGCCGATCCGGCAGATTCCGCGGCTCTTCCTGCCGGCAAGCTGGGCGCTCATGATGCCGGTGATCATCCTGATCGGCGTCACCGGCGGCATCGTCACGGTCACCGAAAGCGCCACCATCGCCGTGGTTTACGCCGCCTTCATCGGCTTCTTCGTCTACCGGGAGCTCAGCCTCAGGACGATCTGGCCGATCCTGATCCAGACCGCCCTCGACACCGCGCTGGTGATGTTCATCATCGCGCTGTCTTCGGGTTTCGGCTGGCTGCTCGCGGTGTCGGGCACGCCGCGCGCACTCGCGGTCTGGATCGGCTCCCTCTCCTCGGATCCGACGATCATCCTGATGATGATCAACGTCTTCCTGCTCATCATCGGCATCTTCATGGAGCCGCTGCCGGCGATGTTCATTCTGATCCCGGTGCTGGTGCCGGTGGTCCAGGCCGTCGGCATCGACCTCGTCCATTTCGGACTGGTGATGGTGTTCAACCTCTGCCTCGGGCTGATCACGCCACCGGTCGGCATCCTGCTCTACATCTGCGCCAACTTCGCCGGCGTGAAGCTGGAAGAGGAGAGCCGTGAACTCGGCCCCTTCCTGGGCGCCGGGGTCGCGGTGCTGATCATCATCTCGCTGTTTCCCGCGACGGTATTGTGGCTACCGAAACTGCTTGTGGGCTACGGCCAGTAGCGGCAGCGGCGGAGCCTTTGGAGGTGCTCGATAGAGCGCCTCCGCATTAGCGATCCGCCAGCTTGCACCCCGGCTGCGGCGCGATCTGGCCGAGCGCGCGGACCGTGACGAGTTCGTTCCCCTGCGTCCTGGCGATGAACATGTTCATCGTCGCATAGTGGTTCCGGTCGATCGTCACCGGCCCGGTCGGCGATGCGAAGACCAGCCCCGCCATCGCGTCGATGATGGCTTCCTTGTCGACCTTGCCGGCCTTCTCGATCGCTGCCTTGAGCGCGATCAGCGTGTTGTAGTGGGTCATGACATAGTTCGACACCAGGACGTCGGCGCCGGCCTCAGAGCGAACCTTGCCGACGAAGGCCTTGATGGCGGGATCGTCGCTGGTGGCGACCGAAGGCACCGCCGTATACATGTTCTGGCCTTTGCCGCGGAAAATGCCGAGATCGATTTCGGACAACCCGAGGAATGCGACCGTGGTTTCCCTGAACAACCCCTGCTCGTCGGCCTGCCGGATGAAATCGATGCCGTCGCCTTTCAGCGCGAACAGCAGCACCTTCGGTTTGACCGCCGCCACCTGCGCGATCAGCGGGGTGAAATCCGTCTCGGTGCCCAGCGTATATTGCGTGCCGACGACCTTGCCGCCGAGCTTCTCAATCAGCGGTTTTGCGATATCGAACATCTGGTGCGGCCAGACCCGGTCGGCGCCCAGCAGAAAATACGTATTGCCGAAGGTCTGGTTCATGTAGGGCAGTAATTGGCCCATGTCCTGGTTGGGCACGGTCGAGAACGAGAAGACATAACGGCTGCACTTGCCGCCTTCAAAATTGGTGGCGTAGAGCAGCGGTGTCTTCAGGTTCTCGGCGATTGGCACGATCGCATTCAGGTTCGCCGAGGTGACGGGGCCGACTACCGCGACAACGCCATCGGCGAGCAACTTGCGCATCGCGTCCTCGGCGGAGGGCGGCCTCGTCTTGTCGTCGGCGTAAATCACTTCAATCGGTCTGCCGAGAACACCTCCCGCCGCGTTGATCTCCTTGGCCGCGAGGTCGAGCCCGAGCTTGGCCTGCTGGCCGTAAAGCTCAACGCCGCCGGAAAACGGCAGCACCGCGCCGATGCGGATCGGTTCGGCGGCATCGGCGCCTGTTGAAGGGCTGAAGCCTACGCCACATACCAGCAGCGCGAGCGCCATGCGTTTGATCGACCGCAACGCCATACGCGTCCCCTCCGCAACCGAGAATCGGTTGCGGACGAGCCTACAAGGGATTTGTTAGGCGTGCAGCCGCACGAACTCAGGCGGCGGCGAGCGACCGGCGCGTGAATTCACTTGCTTTCAACCGGCTTACCAGCGCCGAAAGTTCCTCGACCTCTCCCGACGTCAGGTCGGTCAGCGGCGAGCGCACCGGGCCGGAATCGCGACCGATCACTTTCATCCCGGCCTTGATCATCGAGACCGCATACCCGCGCTTGCGGTTGCGGATCGCGAGCAGCGGCATGATGAAATCGCGCAAGCCCGCCTGGACGGTCTCGCGGTCGCGCCGCCGCACGGCCGCGTAGAATTTGGTCGAGAACTCAGGCACGAAGTTGAACACGGCGGAGGAATAGGTCGTGACGCCCATTTCGAGATAAGGCAGCGCGAAGGTTTCGGCCGTCGGCAATCCGCCGACATAGGTCAGCCGGTCCCCCATGCGCAGATAGATCCGCGTCATCTGTTCGATGTCGCCGACGCCGTCCTTGAACCCGACAAGGTTCGGGCAGCGTTCGCAAAGTCTTGCGATCGTGTCCTCGGTAAGGATGGCGTTGTCGCGGTTGTAGACGATGACGCCAAGGCTGGTCGCCTTGCACACCGCCTCGACATGATGAGCCAGCCCCGCCTGCTCGCTGAAAACCAGGTAAGGCGGCAGCAGCAGGATGCCGTCCGCACCGGCGTGCTCGACAGCGGCGGCAAGTTCCGTCGCCATCGCCGTGCCGTAACCGACGCCGGCCAGTACCGGCACGCGGCCGGCGGTCTGCTGCACGGCGGTTGCCACGACGTCGACCACTTCCGCCGGCGTCAGCGAGAAGAATTCGCCGGTGCCGCCGGCCGCGAACAGACCGGCCACCTCATAGCTGCACAGCCAGTCGAGATTCGAGCGATAGCGCGCGGCGTCAAATTTGTTGGCTGCGTCGAACGGCGTGACGGGAAACGACAGCAGCCCGTTGCCGATCGTCAGTGCCATTTCCTTCGGGGTCATTCTGCTCATCGCTGCGATCCTCGCTGTGAAGACCTCAGGAGTAGACCGGGACTGATGCCGCCGCAGACCAATTGCTGGATCGAATGATCCATTGATTGGATGGTTCAGGCGCCGGCAAGATCGCGGGCGATCGCCGCGATCACCGGCAACAGCGGATTGTCGTTGTCGTCCCGCCAGACGAAGTAGAGTTCGGCCGCCCGCTGCTGGTCGTCCGCCAGCGGACGCAGGGCGACGCCCCTGAACTGCAGTTTCTCGGCCGCTTCCGGCACCAGGGCGACGCCGACGCCGGCTTGCACGATGGCCAGGATCGAATGGATCTGCGCGAGGTGCTGGACATAGACCGGCGCCAATGCTGCGCGCGAGAAAAGCTCCACCAGCAGGTCATGGAAGTAACGGGCTTCATAGGGAGCATATGTGATGAACGGTTCGGCCGCGAGATCCCTGAGATCAATCGTCGTCGCCCCGGCGAGCTTGTGCCCGGCCGGCACCGCCGCGATCATCCGTTCGGCCTTGACCCGGAAAAACTGCAGGCCGGTGCGCGGGATCGGCGGCCGCAACAGGCCGATATCGATTTCGCCGGCACCGAGACGCTTGAGCTGGTCGCCGCTGACCATTTCCTTGAGGATCAGCTCGACGTCAGGCAATTGCTGACGGCAGGCCGCGACCAGCTCGGGGACATAGCTGTAGGAAGACGCGGCGGTGAAGCCGATATTGACCGAGCCGGCCTTGCCTTCCGCCACGCGCCTCGCCAACAAGGCCGCGCTTTCGGTGAGCTTCAGGATCAGCCGCGCCTCAGTCAGGAAGCTTTGTCCGGCCGGTGTCAGCCGGACCAGGCGATTGCCGCGCTGAAGCAGTTTTACACCCAGTATCCGTTCGAGAATCTGGATTTGCCGGCTCAGCGGTGGTTGCGTCATGTTCAGCCGGGCAGCGGCGCGGCCGAAATGCAGTTCCTCCGCCACGGCCACGAAGCAGCGCACCTGACTCAGTTCGAACATCCCACTCCCTTTATTCATTGCCGCATACCGGCTCCCAGTTCGCTAGCCTAGCGCATGTCCGCGATTTGATCCAAAATTGGTATCGGACCATCCTCATTCTAGTTCGCTATTGGATCGGTCATCGCCTATCGTGCCATTAGCGCGGCCAAAGACCGCGATGCGCGACGCCGCAGGCGCTTGCGCGAATTCGACCGGAGGAAAAACCATGCTTCCACGTTTCGGGCGCCGCGCCGCCCTCGCCGCCGCCGCAGCCATCCTGCTCAGCCAACTGCCCGGCGCTGCATACGCCCAAAACTTCGACCGGCCGGTGCGCATCATCGTGCCGTTCGCGCCCGGCGGAACCTCCGACATCCTGGCGCGGCTGATCAGCCCGAAACTGTCGGCGGCGATCGGCCAGAGCGTGGTGATCGAGAACAAGCCCGGCGCGTCCGGCAATCTCGGCGCCGACACCGTCGCCAAGGCGACGCCTGACGGCACGACGTTGCTGCTGACGGATCTCGGATCGCTCACGACGGCGCCCAGCCTGTTTTCGAACCTGACCTATAGTCTCGAAAAGGACCTCGCCCCCGTCACGATGGTGATGTTCGGCCCCTATGTGCTGGCCGTGCATGAATCGATCCCGGTCAAGACGGCGGCGGAACTGATTGCCTATGCCAAGGCCAATCCCGGCAAACTCGCCGTCGCCAACTCCGGCGTCGGCGGCGCCAATCACATCACCGCCGTGGTGATGCAGAAGGAACTCGGCATCCAGTTCAAGCACGTACCTTACAAGGGCGGTGCTGCGGCCACCCGCGCCGTCGTTGCCGGCGAGAGCGGCGCCCTCATCAATGGCGCGTCGGCCACCCTTCCCTTCGTGAATAACAAGCAGTTGATCGGCCTCGCGGTCACCGGCGAGAACCGCGTCCCCTCCGCGCCGGACGTGCCGACGTTCAAGGAAGCCAAGCTGCCCGGCGGCGAGTTCGGCACCTGGCAAGGCATCGTCGTGGCCAGCGGTACGCCGCCGGCAGTGATTGCACGACTCAATGCCGAGATCGGCAAGATACTGGAGACACCCGAGATCAAGGCCAAGATCGCCGAACAGGGCGGCGAAGTCCGCGCCGGCAGCACGGATGCGATGGCGACCTGGCTGAAGGATTCAACAAAGCGTTGGGGCGACATCATTCGCGAAGCCGGCATCAAGGGCGAATGACGCCATCGATAGGTGCGATGCGAGGCTTGCGATGAACGCCCGCCGAACGGATTGGCAGGACCTGCTCTTCGGCCTGTTCCTGATCGTTGTCGCTGCAATCGCGCTGGCGGCGACGCGCACCTTGTCGGGCGGCAATGCCGCCGACATGGGGCCGGGCTACATGCCGCGCGCCATCGCCATCATGCTACTGGGCTTCGGGCTCTGGTTCAGTGTCCGCGGGCTCCGCCGCCCCTTTGTCGGGATCGCGCCGGTCCGGCTGCAGCCCCTGCTCGCGATCACGGCATCCGTTGCCGTGTTCGCACTGACAGCAACGCGCTTCGGCCTTGCGCTGTCGTCCTTTGCCGCGATCCTGATCGCAAGCCTGGCGACGCGGGAAGCGCGGCCGATCGAAACCCTGCTGTTCGCGCTGGGGCTCTCGGCGGCCGCGGTGCTGCTCTTCGTCAAGGCGTTGGCCTTGCCGGTGCCGATCTGGCCTGGAGCATGGTTCTGACATGGAGCTTTTCGACAATCTGCTGATGGGGCTCTCTACCGCCCTGCAGCTGAACAATCTGCTGTTCTGCCTGATCGGCGTCGTCATCGGCACCGCGATCGGCGTGCTGCCCGGCATCGGGCCGATCCCGGCGGTCGCGCTGCTGCTGCCGTTCACCTTCGGCCTGTCGCCACCATCCGCCATGATCATGCTGGCCGGCATCTTCTACGGCGCGCAATATGGCGGCTCGACCACGGCCATCCTCGTCAACGTGCCCGGCGAAACGTCTTCGGTCGTCACCTGCCTCGACGGCCACGAGATGGCCAAACAGGGCAAGGCCGGGACCGCGCTCGCGATCGCCGCGATCTCGTCGTTCTTTGCCGGCACGGTAGCTACGGTCGTCATCGCCGTGCTCAGCCTGCCGCTGGCGGCGCTGGCGCTGAAATTCACTGCTGTCGAATATTTCAGCCTGCTCGTCCTCGGTTTGATCGCCGCCGTCGTGCTCGCGCACGGCTCCGTCGCCAAGTCGCTCGCGATGGTGCTGCTCGGCATCCTGCTCGGCCTCGTCGGCATCGACGTCAATTCTGGCGCGCCGCGGATGACCTTCGGGATCCCCGAGATCTCCGACGGACTCGACTTCGTGCCGGTCGCGATGGGGTTGTTCGGCCTTGGCGAGATCATCGCCAACCTCGAGCGCCCGGCGACGATGCGCGTCGTCAGCCAGTCGATCCGCAGCCTGATCCCGAGTGGCGCCGATCTTCGCGCCGCCTTCCCGGCGATGGTCCGCGGCACACTGCTGGGTTCCGTCCTCGGCGTGTTGCCGGGCGGCGGGGCGGCGCTGCCGCCGTTCTCATCCTATGCGCTGGAGAAAAAGCTCGCCCGCGATCCTTCGCGCTTCGGCAAGGGCGCCATCGAGGGCGTCGCGGGGCCTGAGGCCGCCAACAATGCCGGCGCGCAGACCAGCTTCATCCCGCTATTGACGCTCGGCATCCCCGCCAATGCCCTGATGGCGCTGATGATCGGCGCGCTGATGATGCAGGGCATCCAGCCCGGGCCGCAGATCATGCGCGAGCAACCCCAACTGGTCTGGGGCGTCATCGCCAGCATGTGGGTCGGCAATTTGATGCTGCTCGTGATCAACCTGCCCCTGATCGGCGTTTGGGTCTCGATGCTCAAAATTCCTTACCGGCTGCTGTTCCCGGCAATCGTGCTGTTCTGCTGCATCGGCACCTTCGGCATCGCGAACAATCTGTTCAACGTCTGGCTGATGCTCGGCTGCGCGGTGATCGGCTACTTCTTCATCAAGGTGGGCGTCGAGCCCGCGCCGCTGCTGCTCGGGCTCGTGCTCGGCCCGCAGCTTGAAGAAAATTTCCGGCGCGCGATGCTGCTGGCGGACGGCGATTTTTCGGTCTTCCTGCGCCGACCGATCAGCGCCACGCTGCTCGCCCTGGTCGCGGTGCTGTTCCTGCTGATGATATTCCCCGCGATCCGGCGCAGCCGCCAGGAGGCGCTGGCGGAGTGACCGCAACATCACTCATTTCTCGCCTCATTTCTTGCCTTGCGGATAGATCGTCTCGCCGCGCTTGAGCATCGCGACGAACGTCTCGACCTTCTTCTTCCGTCCGGCTTCGGTTTTCATGTTGTGGGTCCGAAACGCCAGCGCGAAGCGGTTCTGCGCGCTGAGTTTCGCCAGCATGGCCTTTGCCTTGGGCTCGGCATCGATCGCGGCCTGCAGATCATCGGGGATCTTCATGTCCTTGCTGTTATAGGCGCGCGCCCAGCGTCCGTCGGACTTGGCCGCGTCGACTTCCTTTAAGCCGTGATCGGTCATCCGGCCTTCGTCGATCAGCCGCGCGACATTATCGACGTTGATCTGACTCCAGATGCTTTTCCTCGTGCGCGGCGTATAGCGCTGCATATAGCTCTTGTCGTCAAAACCCTTGCGCTGACCATCGATCCATCCCCAGCACAGCACGACATCGATGGCCTGCTTGGGCGTGATCGATTTGAATCCTGAATCCACCTTGTGGATCTTGATCCAGATTTCGTCTTCCTTGTCGTGGTATCTGCCGAGCCATTTGTAGAAACTCACGGCGTCCTTGAATTCGCGGATCTTGTCGGGATTGATTTTAACGGGTGCCACCAGCGGACCTTTGATCGCAGAATCATTCGTAGTTGAACGCTTCTATCATCGCGCCTCAGGAACGGTGCAGCGCGCGGCCGGCCTTACTTTCCCTCGTCGATGTCGTCCAAATTGCTCCAGCCAGCACTGGCGCCAGCCGTCGCCAACTTACACATCTCCCGGCATTTCCGGCATGCCGCGCCGCTTTTCGTTTGAATTGTCTGGGGAATCGGCCCTGGCCCGTCTTTCACCGTAGCCGGCGCCCGCCTGCCGGACACGAACACGTGAATAATATATCGTATACGATTTAATCGGATACGTTGACTTTCGGGGCTTTCGGGCCTTTATAGCGCGTACGCAAATAGATCGCATCCGACCTAACTCGCAAAGGGAGAAGGACCATGACAAATGCAAGCAAGACCGCGACCCCCGCCATGAAGCTCGAGGTCGTCGTTATCCCGGTTTCCGACGTCGATCGCGCCAAGGCGTTCTACGGCAGCCTCGGCTGGCGGCTCGATGCCGACTTCGCCGACGGCAAGGACTATCGCGTTATCCAGTTCACCCCGCCCGGCTCCGACGCTTCTGTCATCTTCGGCAAGAACGTCACCGCGGCGGCCCCCGGCTCCGCAAAGGGACTCTATCTGGTCGTCTCCGACATCGAAGCCGCGCGCAAGGAATTGCAGGGTCGCGGCGTCGACGTGAGCGAAGTGTTCCATGCCGCCGACGGCGTGTTCACCGCCAAACATGAACCCTTCCTGCTCGGGCGTGATCGCGCCAGCGGCCCGGATCCGGAGCGTCGCACCTACCAGTCGTATGCTTCCTTTAGCGATCCTGATGGCAATGGCTGGCTGTTCCAGGAAGTCACCGCCCGCGCCCCCGGACGCGTCGAAGGCGACACGAATTTCTCGTCGTCGGCCGAAATCGCCAGCGCGCTTCGCCGCGCGGCGGCAGCCCATGGCGAGCACGAGAAGCGGAACGGCGGCCAGCACGATGTGAACTGGCCGGACTGGTACGCCGAGTACATCGCCAAGGAACAGGCCGGCGAGCCGCTGCCGCTGTGAGCAGCTTTTATCCCACGCGGACCGGCCGGGTCTCGGCCCGGTCCACGCGGGCTCGTGAAATTCCTCAACCCAAGGAGAATCGATATGAGCAACCATCTGATGAAGGCGATGCGAGTTGTAGCGAGCGCGGCGTTGATCACGGCAAGCGTTTTGGCGCTGCCTGCGGCGCAGGCACAGCCGTCCGGCATCACGCGAACCGACCTGCAGCGGCATGATCTCAGCATTCCCGGACGCGAGGCCGTCCAGGTGCGCGTCGATTTCGCGCCGGGTGCGGCGTTCGGCAGGCATAGCCATCCCGGCGAAGAGATCGTCAATGTGCTGGAGGGCACGCTCGAATACGAAATCGAGGGCAAGCCACCGGTCACACTCAAGGCGGGCGATGTTCTGTTCATTCCGGCCGGTACCGTTCACGCGGCCAAGAATGTCGGCAGCGTCACCGGCAGCGAGCTCGCCACCTACATCGTCGAAAAGGGCAAGCCGCTTCTGACGTTGAAGAAGTGACGGCGACGGCTTCCCACGGGGATTACTGCGATGATCGACATAGCCCTCGCCCTGGCGGCAGGACTGCTGACGGCAGCAGCGCCGTGCATCCTGCCGCTGCTTCCGATCCTGCTCGGCACGTCGATCGGCCAGCACGGCCGGTTGCGGCCAATGTTCATCGTGGGCGGTTTCGTCATCGCCTTCTCCGGCTTCGCCTTGCTGTTCAGCGCGTTCCCAACGGTGTTGGGGCTGTCGCATGACAGCTTGCGCAAGATTTCCATCGTGCTGCTCGGCGGATTCGGCGTGCTGATGCTCTGGCCGCAACCCTATGAGTGGCTTGTGGCGCGGTTGAGCGGTCTCCTCGCGCACGCGGATGGCGCCGTGCGGGCTGCCGGACCGGGCAATTTCGGCGGCCTCGTTCTCGGCCTCTCGCTCGGCGTGTTGTGGACGCCCTGCGCCGGGCCGGTGCTCGGCTCCATACTCACGCTGATCGCGACGTCGGAAGACCTCGCACGCGCCAGCGTATTGCTCGTCACTTACGCAATCGGCGCGGCCCTCCCGATATTGCTGATCGCTTATGGCGGGCAATACGCCACCACCCAGATGCGCAGGCTCGTGCCCTACACGCCTGCCCTGCAGCGCAGCTTCGGCGCGGCAGTACTGCTCGTCGCGTTCGCTTTCTACACGCAATACGACACCATCATCACGGTGTGGCTCTCGGACTTCTACCCGAACCACCAAACAGGACTATGACCATGCGCAAGCTTCTCACCGTCATTGTGCTTCTGATCGTCGGCTTCCTCGTCGTCGTGCAGTTCAGCCCGTCGCTGACCCGCGGTGAGCAAACCACATCGAGCGAGCGCCGCACCGCGCCGGAATTCGCCGGAATTTCGGCCTGGCTGAATTCTCCGCCGCTGACGCTGGAAAGCCTGCGCGGCAAGGTCGTGCTGGTGCAGTTCTGGACCTATTCCTGCATCAACTGCGTGCGCACCCTGCCCTATGTGACGAAGTGGTACGACACCTACAAGGACAAGGGTTTCGTCGTGGTCGGCATGCACACGCCTGAATTCGCCTTCGAGAGGGAGACGGCGAATGTCGAGACCGCCACCAAGCGCTTCGGTATCAAATACCCGGTTGCTCAGGACAATCAGTACCGCACCTGGCGCGCCTTCGGTAATCAGTATTGGCCGGCCGGATATCTGATCGACAGGTCCGGCACCATCGTCGCGACGCAGTTCGGCGAAGGCGGCTACCAGCAGATGGAGAACACGATCGCCCGCCTCGTCGGCGAAGCCACGCCGTCCGCGCAGGCAAGCGATCCGGATCTCGCCGGCATCGAAACGCCCGAACTCTATCTCGGGTCGGAGAAGAACGACGGCGCCATCGTGGCCTCGCAGGATTCCGCAGCCGGAGAGCGATCCTACGCGCTGCCGGACAGCGTGCCGCAAGGTCGCTTCGCGCTCGGTGGCGATTGGAAGCTGGTTGGCGACAGCGCCACCGCCTCGGCAGACGGTAGCGAGATCGTGCTCCGCTTCAACGCGCCCAAGGTCAATCTGGTCGCGGGAAGCGCGTTGCCGCAAGCGATCTCCGTCACCGTGGACGGCACGGCGCAACCGCCGGTCACCATCGATGGAAGCCGGCTTTATCCTCTCTACAGCGGCAGCAGCGGCGAGCATGTGTTGCGCCTGAAAGTGCCCAAGGCCGGCCTGAGCGCTTACACCTTCACGTTCGGTTGACCGGTTAGGTTCGGCCGCGCGCCGCTGGCGCAGGCCTGTTCGACGCAGCGGCTGGCGCGGAGGATTTTCTCCTCGCTGAACATCGGCCCCACGATCTGCAGGCCGATCGGCAAGCCTTCGACAAAACCACACGGCACCGAGGCCGCGGGCTGGCGGGTGAGATTGAACGGCCACGTCAATGGCGTCCAATCGAACCACTGGGGAAAGCGCGCCGAATCGGGCGTGTCGATGCCGGCGGCGAAGGCGGTGATGGGAATGGTCGGCGTCAGCAAGAGATCGTAGTGCTGATGGAAGTGATGCATCTGCTGGCTGAGCGTGCGCATGTCGGCATAGGCCGCCTGCAATTCGCTCGCCGAAATATCCTGGGCGGCGATGACCAGTCGCAGCAGGCCAGGATCGAGCGCCGCCAGTTGCGCGCCGTCGAAATCGCGCACCACAGCGGCATGCGATGCGCCCCAGATCACTTCCAGTGCAGGCTGCGCAGCTGACAGATCCAGATCAATGCTCTTCACGTCGGCGCCGGCCTTCACCAGTGCGTCGATGGCCGGCTGCATGCCGGCGACGACTGCAGGCTCGGTGACCGGGAAGCCGAGATCGGGCGACCATGCGATTTTCATTCCCGCCACCCCCTGGTCGAGGCCGTCGAGATAGTCGATGCCGCGATAGGGAATGGCGAAGGAATCCCGCGCATCGGGGCGCGTCAGCACGTTCAGCAGCAGCGCGCTGTCGGCGACGTCGCGCGACAGGCCGCCATAGACCGCGAGCGTTCCCATCGGCCCCAGCAAATTCGGCACCACGCCGTAGCTCGGCTTCAATCCGAACACACCGCTGAATGCGGCGGGGATGCGGATCGAGCCGCCGCCATCGCCGCCGGTGGCCAGCGGCACGACGCCCGCCGCAACCAGGGCGGCCGAGCCGCCGCTGGAGCCGCCGGGCGTGCGGGAAGTATCCCAGGGGTTGCGCGTGATGCCGGTCAGCGGGCCGTGCGTAATCCCCTTCCAGCCGAATTCCGGAGTCGTTGTCTTGCAGAAGAACACCGCGCCGGCCTCACGCAGCCGCGCGACACCCGGCGTATCTTCGGCGCTGGGCGCCGTTGCGGTCGAATGCGAGCCGATGCGCATCGGCCACCCCTTGACATGTCCGGTGTCCTTGATCGCGACCGGCACGCCGTCGAGCGGCCCCATTGGCTCACCGCGACGCCAGCGTTCCGCCGACTCTGCAGCTAATCGTCTCCCCTGCGGCTCATCCAGCAGGCACGTGGCATTGAGAGCCGGATTGACCGCATGCAGTCGCGCCAGGGTCGCTTCCAACACATCGACCGGCGACAGGTCGCCCTTGGCGAAGCGCCGGGTCATCTCGCGGGCGGAAAGCCAGTTCATATCGTCGGACATCGCGCGGGCTACTCGGCGGCTTCGCGCGCGGGGACGCTCGGCTCGATATCGCATTGCAGGATATCGGTGAAGCGGTTGAAGGCGCCACACAGGGCGATGCGCCAGGTCAGTTCGACAATCTGGGCTTCGGAGAAATGGTCGCGAAGGCGGGTAAAGATTTCGTCGCGGGTCTTGCTCCAGTTATTGTTCACCGCAACGGAATATTCGACCACGAGCTTGTCGACGGCGTCGAGTTCCGGATGGTCCTTGTAGTCGAGCAGCCGTTCGGCGCCCGCTTCCGATACGCCCTGGATCGCCAGTTTCGGCGCGTGGTGCGAAACGCAATAGTCGCACTTGTTCAACAGGGACACCGCGACCAGCGCGATCTCCAGATGCCGTTTCGACAAGGTGCCGCTCTCGGCGAGATCAACCAGCAGCGACCACGTATGCTTGAAGATCGGCGGCCGGTGCGCCATCACACCCGCCTGGTTCTCGAACGCGCCATAGGTCGTCATCTTGTCCCACAGCGGCTGCAACTCAGCCGGGAGATCGTTCTTGGTCTTGATCGACACGCGTGACATGGATTTATCCTTGGCCGAGGATGAGAATTGCGGTGATGTTGCCACAGACAGACAGATTTGGCGCGGCCTGCCTGGAATAGCAGGTCTGTCCGTGGTGAGTATTGTCAAACATGACTCCACCCATGCGTCGTCCCGGCGAACGCCGGGACCCATACCGCGTGGCGCCCGTTGTTGAAGAAGACCGCTAACGCCAGCGCTCCCGCCGATGGGCCGCGGAGTATCGGTCCCGGCTCAAAGGCCGGGACGATATGAGGAGAATTCCTGCTGCATATCTAGGACATGAATTCGCGTTCTCGCGGCGCATTGCGCCCGAGGTTTTTCAAGAGTTTCCGCCCCTCTCCAATCCGAGGGCGCAGGGAAGACCGGGTGCGCGCTGCACCCGCGGTCTCGTGTGCAATTGTGCAACAAGAGTGCGCACAGGAGCATACAGGTCCAGCGGAGAGCATCCGGCCTTCCCTGCGCAATGGCTTTACGGCTTACTTCGTGCTCTCCTCGGTCGGGCCGAGCTCGTTGTCACCGTCATCAGTCAGAAGCCTGAGCTTTCCACCAACTTGACGCCAGCATCGGGGCGTCGGGACCACACGACTTCACCGTACGCTTCAGAGCGCTCGTCAGCCGCAACTGTTGCGTCCATCACAACCCGTCCAACGTCCGTGACGACGGCCGACGCCCTCTGAGTGGGACGGGATGGCGAGAAATATGCCCCTGATTTGCCCTTCTGGAAACGCGAAATATTTTTTATTTCGGGACTTGACGTCAATTACGAAAATCGGAAATGATTTGCCCGACGGGTTGTTTTGTCGCACCCTGCGACCCAACTTTCGGCATTGCGAGTGCGACGGGTCGCGCGAATGCGCGCCCGATGAAAGCTCCGCGACGCAATCCATCGCGCCACTCGCGAGGTTCACGCGCGCCATCGTGTGCGCTACAACAGCTCATGACCATCCGTCCCATCGTCCGCTATCCCGACCCGCGCCTTGCGCTCACCGCGCAGCGAGTGACCGCGTTCGACGGCGCGCTGCGCGAGCTGGCGACGGATATGCTCGAGACCATGCACGCCGCGCCCGGCATCGGCATCACCGCGCCGCATATCGGCGTCTCGCTTCGCGTCGTCGTGCTCGATCTCGACCCGGTCGACGGCGCACGGACCTATGTCAATCCGGAGATCGTCTGGGCCTCCCCCGAGATGATCATGCATCAGGAAGGCAGCGTCTCGATGCCCGGCGTCAACGACGACATCGAGCGACATGCCCGGTTGCGGATCAGCTATCATGACGTCGACGGCCATGCCCGAACCGAAGAATCGCAAGGCCTCCGCGCGGTCTGCCATCAGCATGAGATCGATCAGCTCAACGGGATTTTCTGGATCAGGCGGCTGTCCCGGCTGAAGCGCGAGCGGCTGATCAAGCGGTTTGAGAAAGTGTCGCGGGGTTGAGGAGCGATCAGTCGCCGGCCGCAATGACAGAACGTATTGCGCCGACCAATCTGGATTAATTGAAATTTGTACCAATATTCCTATGTCCACATGTAACGAGGTGCCTGCAGTGAAAATGGTGGTCTTGGGAGCAACGGGAACGACCGGCGGGCTCGTCGTGGACGAGGCGCTGGCGGCCGGGCATGACGTGACCGCCTTTGTCCGCAACGCCGGGGCGGTCACGCCGCGTCAACGGCTCACGGTCGTCAGCGGTTCGATCGAGGACGAGGCCGCCATGTGCAAGGCCTTCGTGGGGGCGGATACCGTCATCTCCTGCCTCGGCGCCCGCGTTACGGTCGGTACCCTGCTCCGGGGAACCGATTTTCAACGGCGAATGCTGCCCAAGGTTATTTCGGCGATCAATCAGGCGGGAGTGAAGCGCTTCGTCCTTATGTCCTCCTTCGGTGTTGGCGAAACGGCGGCGAAGGCGTCGCTGCTTCCCAGGATTCTGTTCTACTACTTCATCGCCAAGAGGCTGTTCGACGACAAATCCATTGCCGAGCAGGCGCTCTCCCGTTGCGAAGCGAACTGGACCGCGGTCTATCCAGTGAGCCTGTGGAAGGGACCGCCCGATCCCGCCTGGGATCTCGTGGCACTGAACAAGGTGCGCAACGTTCCGGGTCTTCCCAAACTGGCCTTCGCCACCGTCGCGAAAGTGCTGGTCGCTTTGGCCTCCGACCAGACCCAGGCCGGTCAGAAACTGCTGCAGACCGTGCCGGGCGGATGGCGCTGACAGGCTGGCGCGTCGCTGGCTTGCTGCGCCGATCTGCATTGCTGATTGCGGTGACACGGCGCTTTTCTCGTTGCGATACGCCGCCATCCAATCAGGCAGACTGCGGAACGCGCGCGATGACCTTGATCTCGAAATCGAAGCCAGCCAGCCAGTTCACGCCCACCGCGGTCCAGTTCGGATAAGGCGCCTCGCCGATCGCCTTCAGCCGGATCGGGCCAATCGTCTCCCACTGCCTGGCCGGGTCGGTGTGGAAGGTGGTGACGTCGACGACGTCGTCGAAGGTACAGCCGGCGGCCTTCAGCACGGCGGCGAGATTGTCGAAGGCGAGCTGGACCTGCTTTTCGAACACCGGCTCGGGCGAGCCGTCATCGCGGCTGCCGACCTGGCCGGAGACGAACAGCAGGTCGCCGGAGCGGATCGCCGCCGAATAGCGGTTGATTTCGTATAGCGCCTGCCGGCCGGCAGGGAAGATCGCGTCGCGCTTGGCCATCGGTTCACTCCATTCGAACAGGCAAGACCCGGCCGCAACGGTCGCGGCCGGCGGGAGCATTGATATACGCCCCGTATGCCGCTATATCTGTTCATACGCGCCGTATGTCAATGGCATACGCGGCGTATGTTTTTTGATGGGAGTTGGCTTTGGTCGCAAAGCGACGGGCGCAGATGGTGGAGAAGACCCGGGCCAAGCTCATCAGGGCCGCCCGCAAGGCGTTTGCGGCGGAGGGCTACGCGGCGGCGTCGATGGACGATCTGACCGCCAAGGCCGGCCTGACGCGCGGCGCGCTCTACCACAATTTCGGCGACAAGAAGGGCCTGCTGCAGGCGGTGATCGACCAGATCGACGCGGAAATGGTGGCGCGGATGCGCGCCGTCCAGGACCGGGCCAAGACCGCGTGGCTCGGATTTCTCGACGCCAACATCGCCTTTATCGAGATGGCGCTGGAGCCGGAGATCCAGCGCATCATGCTGCTGGACGGGCCGGCCGTGCTCGGCGATCCCTCGCGATGGCCGAACCAGAACGAGTGCCTGCGCACCACGACGCAAACCATCCAGGCGCTGATCGATGCGAAAACGGTCAGGCCGGTGGATGCGGAAGCGGCCGCCCGGCTGCTCAATGGCGCCGCGCTCAGCGCCGCGCTGTGGATTGCCGCGGCCGACGATCCCCGCGCCGTTCTTGCCAAGGCAGTCGCGGCGTTCCGGCATCTTGCGGTCGGATTGCTGCAGATCGAGCAATGACGTCGCAATAGTCACAGCAACTTCACCGCTGCGCCAGGCACTTCTCATAACGCCAGATTTCGAGATCGAACGGGCCGTCAACAGTATCGAGGCGGTTGACCATCGTCCGGGCGAGATACCATCCGCTCTTCTCGTAAAATTTTGCGGCGCGCGAATTGCCGATCGCACAGGCGAGCCAGGCCGTCTCGACGCCGCGCTGCGACATCTGCACCTCCGCATCCGCGATCAGCGTGGCCGCGACACCCGTGCCGCGCGATGCCGATGTGACGTAGAACTGATTGAGTTCATCGCCCTTCAGCATCGCAAAGCCCAATGGCGCGCCTTGCGGGCCGATGACCCGCACATCGGCAAGCGCGGCGGACATCCGTTCGGCAAAATCTTCAAACGTGCGCGCACGCGCCAGCGCCGGCGGCAGGATCGCCGCGTGGGCATCCTGCCAGCCGTCATACCACAGGCGCGTCAGCACGCTGGTTTCGGAGGGGTCGGCGGGTCTTGGCTTCATCGCGTCAATATTATCCTCAGTCATATCGGTTGGAAACCTCATCAATCCGACGGCGAAGTTGACTCCGCCGGCGACAAAAGCAATACTTCGCTACATGGTGAAGTATCAAGCGTCCCGTATGGACCGCACGTTTTCCGCGCTCGCCGATCCTACCCGGCGGGCCGTCCTGCTACGGCTGAAGGAAAAACCCGGGCTTTCGGTGAGCGAGCTCGCCCGGCCGTTTTCGCTGAAACTGCCTGGAATGATGAAGCATCTGGATGTGCTGTCCGATGCGGGATTGATCAAGCGCACCAAAACCGGTCGCACCGTGTCGGTCCATCTTTCGGTCCGGCCGATGCGGGAGGCCATGGAGTGGCTCAAACGGTATGAGCGGCTCTGGACGGTCAGCCTCGATCGCCTTGTTGCGCTCGTGGAAGAGGATGGCGAGCGATGACCAAGAGCCTGCCGAGCGTGACCATCGTGCGCAGGATCAAGGCCCCGCCCGCCAGGGTGTGGGCGGCGATCACAGAGCCCAAACTGATGATGCAGTGGTGGGGTCCCGATGCCGGGCCGACGCTGCGCGCCGAGGCGGACGTGCGACCGGGAGGCCGCTTCAGCGTCGTATTCCGGTTGCTGAATGGCGAGGAGCACAATCCCACCGGGGTTTATCAGGAAGTGATTCCAGAGAAGAAGCTGGTGTTCACCTGGGACTTGCCCGGAACGAGGGAGCGCGAGTCGCTGGTCACGTTTCTGCTTGAGCCTGACGACGGCGGCACCAGGCTGACATTGCGACACGAGCATCTTCCCGACGAAGAGGCGCGCAAGAGTCACGAGCAGGGCTGGAGCGGCCTGCTCGATAAACTACCCGCCTTTCTCGAGGTTTTTTTTGGAGTTGCCGAATGAACGACCTGATCCTCACCACCTTCGATTGGGTTCCCGAACCGCCGCGCGGCTATGTGCGCGACATCCGCGTGCGTTGGGCGCTGGAAGAGGCCGGCCTGCCCTACCGGGTCGAGAGCGTGCCGTTTCGCGATCGGAGCGCCGAACATTTCGCCCACCAGCCGTTCGGCCAGGTGCCGTGGTTGACCGATGGCGACATCTCGATCTTCGAGAGCGGCGCGATGCTGCTTCATCTCGGCGAGCGCAGCGACGCGCTGATGCCCAGTGATCCGCGCGCTCGCAGCGATACGAAGGAATGGCTGTTCGCGGCGCTCAACTCCGTCGAGATGGCCAGCCTGCCCTGGTCCCTGCTCATCTTTTCCGACAACACCGGCGACACGCCGGCCTGGAAACTCTTTGACGGGTTCCTCCATCAGCACCGGCTCAAACACATGGAGGCCGTGCTGGCAGGACGCGAATGGCTCGCCGGGACATTTTCCGTCGCCGACATACTCATGGCGGATGTGCTGCGCCTCGTCGCCCGATTCGACGGCCTCGCAAAATATCCCGCCTGTCACGACTATGTCGCGCGCGCCACGGCCCGACCGTCTTTCGTGAAGGCACACGCAGACCAGTTGGCGCATTTTGCTGCGGCAGATGCAGCTTGAGATTTCTTCACCGCGTTTTCGAACCTCGTCGGCACCCAAGCGACGCCGTGTGACGTCAGTCACAGCGACGCGCGGCGTCCTGCGGCATTGATCTGCCCATCGACGGCGGAATGGTCCGCCCGACCTGACAAGGAGTGGACGACAATGCAGAACATGGAACAGAAGAACTCGGAAATCCGTGAATTGACCGATGCAGAGCTCGAGGCGATCAGCGGCGGCAACATCTTCGGCGACATCGGGCGCTGGATCGTTCGCCGTTTGAAAGGAGACGGCGACCTTCGCCGTGCGACCGACCGCCCGAACTGATTCATCTTCCAGACTGCCCCCGCGGCGCAAGAAGCGTTCGCGGGGGTCAGTCTGTGGGTTTGTGCTGACGCTGGCGCATCCGGCAGCGATCCGCTGAAGATAATCACGCCGAGGAGCCCACTGCCCCAGCCCGCGGTTGTTCGTTCCATGTGTGCGATCATCCTGCCGCCGGCTCATAGCCGTATGCTTCGCCCTTGCGAACGACGCGGCCAATGCCCGGCCAGCCAAGATGCGCGCCGGCGATCCACGTCCCGGTCTCAGCCGCCTCATGGAGAACCTTTTGGCGGGTTGCGCGTGCAGCCGGCTGGTCGTCGTCATAGCCCCAACTGAAATCGGGATTGCCAAACTGCAGCGCCGGGACATGAATGATGTCCCCGAAAAACAGAAAACGGTCTTCGTTCGTATCAAACGCGTAGCCGGTATGACCGGGAGCATGACCGGGCAATGCGACCGCGCTCAATCGCTCGGCCACCCGATCGCCATCCCGGATGGATTTCAGCAGGGGCCGGAACCGCGCAAGGTGCGCCTCGGCGAAAAAGCTCTCCACAGCCGCCTCGGAAATGACGATCGTCTTCAGGTTGGGAAACAGCACCCGGCCGTCCGCGGTCAACAGCCCGTGCAAGTGATCCTGGTGGGTGTGCGTCAACGCCAGAACCGTGATCGAAGCCGGCTCGATCCCGGCATCCGCCATGGTCTGCTCGAGACGCCCCACTGTCGGGTTCCAGCCACCTCCTCCGCTGTCGATCAGAACGCCGTCGACATCAGGACCTGCGAGGGCGAAGCAATTGACCGATAAGCGAAGCGTCCCCGCCCGCCCGGTCTGTGGCACGGGGTTATCCCGCGCGTCTCGCAAAAGGGACGCAGGCATATCGAGGTAGCCGTCCGATAGCGACCAGACGCGCCACCCTCCCGACGTGCCGCTGAGGACGTTGCGACTGCAGGACTTCACGATCATGAGGCCACCTCTTCGTTCCGGTTACGCCTTCCGCCTTCGCTCTGCGAGCCACGTCGGACAAGTCGGCTAATCCATCCTACGAGTTCTCTCTCCGTCATTCCGGGGCGATGCGCAGCATCGAGCCCGGAATCCATTCATCTACAGAGTATGTGGCCTAATGGATTCCGGGCTCGCGCCCGGCTTATCCAGCCTACGAACCCTACTGATTGATCTCGGGCTCGACGAGCTTCGCCAGGTTTCGGAGCGACTCCTGCCATCCGAGATAGCAAGCCTCGGCTGGAATGACGTCCGGTACGCCGGCCTGCTCGATATTCACCTCGGTGCCGACCAACACCTTCTTCAGCGTCACGGTCACCTGCATCTCGCCGGGCAAGCCCGGATCATCGAATGTATTGGTGTAGCGCAGACGTTCGCCCGGAACGAGCTCGTCATATTTGCCGCCGAACGAGTGGCTTTTTTCCGTCGTGAAGTTCCGGAAGGACATCTTGAACGTACCGCCGACCTTCGGCTCTTGATGGTGCACGGTGCAGGCAAAGCCGTTCGGCGGAAGCCATTTCGCAAGCGCATCCGCTTCGAGGAACGCGCGATAGACCTTCTGCGGGCTGGTTGTCAGGACACGGTGCAAACGGATGGTGCTGGGCATGCTGATGGACCTCTTGGATTGCGGGTTGGTGCCCCGAGGACGAATGAGCCTTGATCGGGCCGACATGGTGTCTGGGATTTTTTAAAGATAACCTCACGCCTGTTCCGCCGAATGACCCGTAGGGCGGGGGTTAGCCGCCGGGTCGCGCGAATGCGCGCCCGATGATAAACTTAGCGTAACCCGCCGCTTCGTCGCGGTGAAACAATACGGTGGCACGGGGCCGCATTCTCGCGGCACGACATGCCCGAGCTATTGCTTTGGTTTCGCCCTCGAAAGACAGAGGGCGCAGGGAATGCCGGATGCGCGCTGCACCCCCGGTCTCATGTGCGATTGTGCATAAGAATGCTGCACATGAGCATACAGGGCAGCGGAGAACATCCGACATTCCCTGCGCAATGGCTTTACGGCTTATAACGCGCTCTCCCCGGTGAGACGGCCTCTATTGCCACCGTCGCCCCTCGGAAGCGTTGGCTCCCGAAAGACTTGACGCCGTTACGGGCGCCAGGACCACACGCTTTCGCCGTACGCATCAGCCGCGACCGTCAATCGCAACATCAGCGTCCACCGCAACCCGTCCCTCGTCGTGACGACGGCCGACGCCCCTCTGAGTGGGACGGGATGGGTAAAGATGTGCTCCTGATTTGGGGTCGATGGAAACAAGAATATTTTTGTTTTTCAGAATTTTTGTACTTGACACGATTTCCGATAATCATAAGTGATTTGCCCGTCGGGTTGTTTTGTCGCAGGTGGAACGACAACTTCGTTATTGCGTGAGAGGCGCGGCAGTCCAAAGCGGCGCGAGCGATCGATGGATTGCTTCCACCTTGGCTCGCGAGCTACCGCGGACAACTCCCCTTATTAACTCGACTCCGAATGTCATAAATGCTACCTTTACGTGTATTCTTTCGGGTTACCAGATTCTTCGGCATATTCGGCCGTGAAGTTCATCCGAGGCAAAGTGATTTTTAGCTTGGATAAGGGAGCACACCATGACGGATTGGTTATTCGAGGCACCCGGTGGCGTAACCGACTTCAGAAATCCGAGAAATTGGCATAATGCCATGGCAGAGGAAGCTCGTGGCATTGTCCGTCAACTCGTTGCGGACATTGTCAAGAAAAACCCAGGCGACGTGACAGACGACGAGATAGCCGAACACGCCCCCACGCTCGGCTACATCGATCCTGCGACGACCCCACCGAGTTCTCCCGGGCAGACAGTCAATATCGCTTCCTGGCCAGCATTTCCACGCGCCGTGACAAGACGAAAACCCTGGCTCGATTTCAAACCAGTGACGGGCGACAATGACGGCACGCGCCGAGCGGCGGAGCATCTGGGTGATGAGGATCACAGGCCGGGGGTATTTGTCGACCAAAATGACTGCGTGCTCCATTTGCCGGTCCGGCATCGTCAGGACGAATATCTCGAATGGGTTGGCCGCAGGAACACCGATGGAAAGCTGTCAAAAGCCATATTTGTAGCCGAGGGTTACGACTATTACTCAGAGTTGTTCGAACACGACGAAGGCAGAGCGTTGGAGTTGTATCGCGACTTCACCGAGGACTCGACAATTAGGGTAGATGATTTGCGTGCGCGGCACGGCATCTACCGAAGATTGCCGAATGGATCCCGCCTAACCGTCGCTGAACCCGGCAGCTTCAACCCGCGCAATCGCTTCAATATCAATCCGGGCATCGTACATCTCTCGCATCGAGCGAACTCGCTTGGCGCAGAAGTCAATCTGGCCGGGGTTTCCGGCATTCTTCGCTTGAAGGCCGACGGAACCATCCTTGACGGAACCAATCCCGAGGAACTGCTCTGCTGCTGCGAGGGCGGAAATCCGAATAGAAATAGCGACCCACTCATTTCGCAACAGGCCTATGGGCTGGTGCGCAACAACAAGCGCTACACGCTTGCAAATCCAGTCGGGCTCTATATCGCATCGATAAACCACCAACGCGTTCAGACCCGGGGCGGCGAAGATCTTACGCCGGATTGGTGGACAGTGGTACGCGGAAACGGCCTCGACAAGCCGAGCACCAGCCGTGTGCTTCGCCTGGAACTTGCGCCTCCCAAAAACTCAAAACTTACGCTTGAGGACCTTGAAGTTGACGGAGAACCGGTTCGCTTCGTTGGTCAACTCGCTGACTTGCTACAGGTGCACCTCTTCGTAACCGTCTGGGATCGGGAGCACGGAAGCGAGAACCCCAGCCTGCCATGTACCGGCACTTGCTGCCGCCGGCACGGGACCCAGCAATTGGTGATAACGAACGATACCTGCGCACCTGATTTTGACCTCGCCTTCCCTGGCTTGATCAAGGACCCCGCTGCAATCGTCGCGTCAACGCACAACCTGGCTGCCGTCGCCGCAACCGCGCCGCTAGATAAGGGCCGTTAAGGGGTGGAACTCGATCTACGTGAAATCCAAGGAAACGTCCTCGCTGGTTTTAATACCAATATGCAAGTCCTGATCGGACTTTCAGTCGATGCCGGCCGAGCTAGCGATGCTGCCGCTTGGCTGGCAGGGTTGGCGCCGTCGGTTACGTCGATGGCGGATATCCGCGAGGAGCGCGGGATCATGAAGGCTCAACTCACCGGGGGGACCGGCGAGCGTGTCTGGCTAGGTATCGGCATTGGCTCCGATTTTCTCGCCCAAATCCGGGAAGATCTGTTTTTTTTCGATGCAGGCTTCACACTTGGGTTTCGCAAACGCGCTCGTCCGGTTCTGGGTGATCGCACGGACCAAAATGCCTGGCGGGTTGGTAGTCCCGATAACCCGCTCGACGTGCTGCTGATCTTCGGGTCGAACAATGAGGGGGCCGCTGATGGGCGCGCCGATGAACTCCTCGCCCAGGCCGCAGCAGCCGGGCTTCGCAATTCGTATCGGGAGACTGCGCGGAGGATCGACGACCTTGAGCATTTCGGCTTTCGGGACGGCGTATCGCAACCGCTGGTCAGAGGCATAGATACTGGCGGTGTCATCGATGCAGGCAACTTCGTGTTTGGCTATGCACGCAAGGCGGGCGAGAATCCTTATCTCCCAGGCGGTGACCCCAAGGGGTATCTGCGCAACGGTTCATTTTTAGTGTTTCGCCGGTTGGCGCAGGACGTGGGGGCCTTTCGTGACTTCTGCCATCGAAAAGCTAAAGCACTTGCGCAACATTTTCCTGGTTTGACGGCGGCCCATCTTGAGGCTTTGATCGTTGGCCGCTGGCCGAAGGGCGCGCTCACGCTGATCGGCGTCACCACCGATCCGGGCCAACGTCCGAACGACAACGCCTTTGATTTTCCGAGCGACCCGTTATGGGCAGAATGCCCGCTGGGCGCTCACATCCGCAAGGTGAATCCTCGATCCGGCCCCAAGGACGTCGTCGATGTGCCGCGCATCCTTCGCCGCGGCATTCCGTTCGGACCGCCATTTGATAGCGACCCGCCCGCTGAACGTGGTCTGGCGTTCATATCTTACCAGACCTCCATTCAGGAGCAGTTGGAATTTCTGACCTCAGCGTGGATGAACAGTCCGGCCGCGCCGGCGGGAAGTGCGGGTCACGACCTTCTGGTTGGTCGCAATAATGGTCCGAGGAGTATGCCTATTGCTTTCCCTTCGGGAACGGTCGAACTTTCAGACGACGGACAACAGTGGATCACACCGACCGGCGGTGGCTATTTGTTCGCGCCAGGGAAAACGACCCTTGGCCGGTTGACCGAGCCGGTAGCTGCCGGCGTTGGATGGCGGGCGAGCAAGCTGCTATCCAAAGCTTCAATTTTCGTCAATAGCACGCTCGGAATCGGCGGCTTGAAGCCGTAACCCGCCGTTCACGGTGAAGCAATGCGGTGGATTACGCCTTCGGCTAATAATCCACCCTACGAGCTGCCGATCGGCAGAGCGTCGCGCGCAGATGTTGTCCAGGATGCCCTTTGGCACCGGCGCAGCCGGCGCGAAGCGAGCACGGCGCTACTCTTTCGAAATAAAGGGAGACCGCCCACTTGACCGAGGGTAGGAGGTCCTACGCGCTTCGGACAACAAATCATCGGGGGAAGACAAGCGGCGGGGTGAGGCGCGGGCCGCGCCTAACCGGGAGCGTTCAGCGGCACCAAGATAACAAACGTCGTGCCTCGTCCAGGACCGGACTCGAGCTTTATGGTGCCGCGAAATCGCTGCACCACGATGTTGTGCACGATATGAAGGCCCAGCCCGGTCCCGCCCTGATTACGGTTGGTGGTAAAAAACGGGTCGAATGCGAGACGCCGCACTTCGTCGGACATTCCTTTTCCGTTATCGCTGAAGACGATTTCCACCTGGTCCGCCTCGCGCCGCGCGCTGATCCTGATGAATCCGCGCGGCATCTCCGCAAGGCCATGCACCACGGCATTGATAAACAGATTGGATAACATCTGCCCATACAGATCGGGATAAGAAGTAATCACGATGCCGTCGGGAACGTTGGTCTCCACCGTTACGTCAAGTCCGTTCAGGTGGGGCCGCAGCGTTGCCAGCATTTGGCTGGTCGCGAGTCCGAGATCGAATGAATGGCGATCCGCGGCTGTCTCGTCGACGGCGACCTGTTTGAACGATCGTACGAGTTCACTCGCCCGTTCCAGGTTGGCGACGAGCAGATTGGCGGCGTCTCGCGCGCCGGCAACGAACGCGTCGAGTTGGAAACGTCGCAGCGAACCGGCTGCCTGTTCGCCGACAAAGGCGTTGCATCGCAGGACGAGGCTCGAAGCGATCGTCAGACCCGTGCCGATCGGGCTGTTGATTTCATGTGCGATCCCGGCAGTGAGCTGGCCCAGCGACGCCAGCTTTTCGGTCTGCACCAGGCGATTTTGCGCGGAACGCAGCTCATCGAGCGACTGCGCCAACTCGTCCGAGCGCTGCCGAACCTCTTCAAAGAGCCTCACATTCTCGATGGCAACGACAGCCTGATCGGCGAACGTGTTGACCAGGTCGATGTCCCGCTGCACAAATTCTCCTTCCGAGTTGCGAGCCATGGAGAAGACGCCGATGGCCCGTCCCTCCCGCATCAACGCGACGAACATGATCGACTTGAATCCGAGCGCCTTCCGGAACGTGTAGAGGTTGGTTTTTCTATGGGTCTCGAAATCGGAGACAGTCGAGGGAATGCCGGTAAGCACTGTCCGGCCGACATAACTCTGATCGTCGATCTTGATCGGGATTTGCCGGACCATATCCGCCATGTTGCGATCGGTATGAAACACGCCAAGGGTCGTCAACGTGTCGCCGTCACGAAGCGACACCGCGCCAAGATCCGCCTTGCAAATCTGGCAGGCCGAGCGCGCGATCGTGTCCACCACGGTTCGGAGATCGAATCGGGAGCCGCCGATAACCCTCAATATAGCCGCGGTAGCCGCCTGCTGTTCAAACAGCTCGTCGCGCTCTGCGGAGACGTTTTTCAGTTTTTGTTCGAGGTCCGCAATGGTTCGGCTGCGGCCGGCCACATCGTCATCGTCGTATGCGGTCATCTAACCGGTTCCACATCGCGCCCACGCCCGGGAAACCCAGCGTACGACCGACCGCAAGTCGATGCTGAGACCCGCGCTGGATCATCGATCGCGCAAAGGCCGGACACTGAAAACCAACGACGTCAGCCGGTTCTCACTCCCACTCAATCGTCCCCGGCGGCTTGCTCGTCACGTCATACACCACCCTGTTCACCCCTTTCACCTCGTTGATGATCCGCGTCGCGGTCTCGCCCAAAAACTTCATCTCGAAGGGATAGAAGTCGGCGGTCATGCCGTCGGTGGAGGTGACGGCGCGGAGGCCGACGACGTATTCGTAGGTGCGGCCGTCGCCCATCACGCCCACCGTCTTCACCGGCAGCAGCACGGCAAAGGCCTGCCAGATTGCATCGTAGAGGCCGTGCTTTCGAATTTGATCGATATAGACGGCGTCGGCGTTGCGCAGGATGTCGAGCTTTTCCCTGGTGATGTCGCCGGGGCAGCGGATCGCGAGGCCAGGGCCGGGGAACGGGTGGCGGCCGACGAAGATTTCGGGCAGGCCGAGTTCGCGGCCCAGCACGCGGACCTCGTCCTTGAACAATTCGCGCAAGGGTTCGACCAGCTTCATGTTCATACGGTCAGGAAGGCCGCCGACATTGTGGTGGCTCTTGATCGTCACCGACGGGCCGCCGGTGAAGGAGACGCTCTCGATCACGTCGGGGTAGAGCGTGCCCTGCGCCAGGAAATCCGCGCCGCCGATCTTTTTCGCCTCAGTGTCGAACACGTCGATGAACAGGCGGCCGATGGTTTTGCGTTTTACTTCGGGATCAGTGACGCCTTCGAGTTCGCCCAGGAATTGTTTTGACGCGTCCACGTGCACCAGGGGAATGTTGTAGTGGTGCCGGAACAGGTCGACGACGGTCTTGGCTTCATCCAGCCGCAGCATGCCGTGGTCGACGAACACGCAGGTGAGCTGGTCGCCGACCGCCTCGTGGATCAGCACCGCGGCGACCGCCGAGTCGACGCCGCCAGAGAGGCCGCAGATCACCCTGCCCTTGCCGACCTGGGCGCGGATCTTTTCGATCGCCTCCTCGCGGAAGGCGCGCATGGTCCAGTCACCGGTGAGGCCGGAAACCTTTCGAACGAAATTGCGGATCAGTTTTGCGCCATCCGGCGTGTGCACCACTTCGGGGTGGAACATCAGGCCGTAATATTTGCGCTTCTCGTCCTGGATGACCGCGAACGGCGCATTGGCGCTGACGCCCGCGACCGAAAAGCCCGGCGGCATTTTGGTGATCCGGTCGCCATGGCTCATCCAGACCTGGTGCTTTTCGCCCATGCCCCAGGTGGATTCGAACAGTCGGCTCGCCGCCTTGACCTCGACGTCGGCGCGGCCGAATTCGCGGTGATGACCACCCTCGACCTCGCCGCCGAGCTGGGCGGCCATGGTCATCTGGCCGTAGCAGATGCCGAGCACGGGAACGCCTGAGTCGAATATGAGCTGCGGCGCGCGGGGCGAGCCGGCCTCATGCACCGATTCCGGGCCGCCGGAGAGGATCACCGCTTTCGGCTTCATCTCCTTGAACGCTTGCTCCGCCTTCTGGAACGGCACGATCTCGGAATAAACGCCCTCCTCACGCACGCGGCGGGCGATCAGTTGCGTCACCTGACTGCCGAAATCGACGATCAGAATCTTGTCGTGCGCCGAGGCCACCGAAGGCGTCGACTCTGCTGCGGGCTGTGCTGCTGTCATGGACAGGAATTACGCGACGGGGGCCGCGCTCGCAACCGCACAAACGGGGGACTCACATTCTTCTGCGGGGATGGACAGGCGCCATTATGTCAGTATTATTGACCTAATTTGGGTGACGGAAACGGAGGAAGCCATGGCAGGCCTGCCCCACGATGCCGCTGATCTCACCGCGCTGGGGCGGGAATGGATTTCCGCCTGGAATTCGCACGATCTGGAACGCGTGCTGGCGATGTATGCCGAGGACAGCGAGATGACGTCCGACCGGATTCCGGCGCTCGGCTTTGAAGCTTCGGGCACGCTGCGCGGCAAGGATTCCCTTCGCGCCTATTGGGGCCTGGCTCTGCAGCGGCTGCCCGGTTTGCGTTTTGAGCTGATCGATACCTTTGTGAGCCCGGACAGCGTGATCGTGTTGTATCAGAACGATCGCGGCGCGAGAATTTGCGAGTATCTGCGGGTGAATGACGAGGGCAAGATCAGACAGGGTTCGGCCAATCATCTGGTGCATTAGAGGGTGACTTCTCCCTCGCCCCGCACTTCGCGGGGTCGAGACGAGCGAAGCTCGCTCTTAGAGGGTTGGGGTGAGGGGCCCCCTCCGCCATGGTGGTCTAACGATAGACCTGTACCCCCTCACCCGGATTGCTTCGCAATCCGACCTCTCCCCGCAAGCGGGGCGAGGTGACCAAGACGCCGGCAGTTGTGAATTCATCGTTGAGGACGCTCACCCCATGAAAATCCCGACACTCCCCTTCACCGTTACCGACTGGAGCAAGGTCGAGCCAACGACGCACACGGGTGAGACCGGTCAGGCGACGTGGCGGACGTTGAACATCGGCGACTTGCGGGTGCGGATGGTCGAGTACACGCCGGGCTACCTCGCCGATCACTGGTGCGACCGCGGGCATGTGCTTTATGTGCTGGAGGGTGAGCTCGATAGCGAGCTGCGGGATGGGCGGAAGTTCAAGCTCACGCCGGGGATGAGTTACCAGGTGTCTGATTTCGGCGATGCGGCGCACCGGTCGTCGACGACGACGGGGGTGAAGCTGTTTATTGTGGATTGATGTTCTCCGTCATTCCGGGATGCGCGAAGCGCAGACCCGGAATCTCGAGATTCCGAGTTCGATGCTTCGCATCGCCCGGAATGACGGCCAGAGAGCCTCACCCCTTCTTCAACACCGACACGAAAAACCCGTCCGTTCCCGTGCGCCGCGGGGTCATCAGCCAACCCTCCGGCGTTTCCAGCGCGGCCTTGGCAAAATCCTCCGCCTTGTCCCACAGCACGCTCGCCGTCTGTTCCGGCGGTACGACCGCAAACCCCGGATGGCGCGCGACAAAACTGCGAACCTGCGCGCCGTTTTCCGGTGGCAGCACGGAGCACGTGATGTAAGCGATCCGGCCGCCCGGCTTCACCAGAGCCGCCGCGCGATCAAGCACTTCAGCCTGGTCCTTCAAGCGCACCTCGAGCGCGCCGGGGCGCATCCGCCATTTGGCGTCGGGGTTGCGGCGCCAGGTGCCGGTGCCGGTGCACGGCGCGTCGATCACGACCAGATCGGCTGAGGCGTGGATGTCGGCCAGCGGGTCAGCGTCGCCCTTCGGCGTGCGGACATCGGCGTTGTGGATCCCGGCGCGCGACAGCCGCTCGTGGATCGGCGCGAGCTGGCGCTTGTCGTGGTCGGTGGCGATCAAACGGCCCTTGCCCTGCATCATTGCCGCTAGCGCAAGCGTCTTGCCGCCGGCGCCGGCGCAGAGGTCGATCACCTGCTCGCCGGGTTTTGCCGCCGACAGCAATGCCGCAAGCTGCGAGCCTTCATCCTGCACTTCAACTGCGCCCTTGATAAAGTCTTCCTCGGCATGGATGCCGGGGTTGCGGGCATCGGCGCCGAGTTCGATGCGCAGGCCGATCGCCGACCATGGCGTCGGCTGTGCGCCGAGATGAGAAAGCCGCGGCAACATCTTCTCGCGGTTGGCTTTTAGGGTGTTAATGCGAAGGTCGAGCGGCGCCCGGCTGGCCATCGCGGTGGCTTCCGCCACGCGGTCGTCGCCGAACACATCAGCCAGATGCGCATCCAGCCATTCCGGGTAATCGCCGGCAATGTGCGGCGGCGCGCCGTCGAGGGAACGCGAGGTCAGCGCGGAGCGTTCGCCGTCGCTCAAGGGTTCCGGGGCAAAACGGCTGCCGTCGCAGAGCGCGGCAATGGCATCCGTATCGAGCTTGCGCTCAAGCCGGAGCATGCCGAGCACGCGGGCCCGCGACGTGTCGGCCTCCATCAGCCAGGCGCTCGAGGCGCGGCGGCGCAGCACGTCCCAGATCAGGCCCGAGATCGCGGCACGGTCGCCGGAGCCGGCATAGCGGTGCGCGGTGCCCCACTCCTTCAGCGCCTTGGCGGCGGGAACACGCTGGGCGTCGATAGTGTCGATCAGTTCGATGGCTGCGGACAGCCGGGCGGCGGGGGTCATTCAAAGCTTTCGGTTCGAGAAGGGCGCAAGCCTTACTCTTTGAGCATGATCTTCTTCGGAAAACCGGTTCCCACTTTTCCGGATCATGCTCTCAAATCAGCAACAGCATCTTCAGCGCGAAGTAGATCCACATCGCCAGCAGCACAAGGACGCCGGCGAACCAGGCCAGCGAGCGGGTCCGGACATCGTTGGAGGTCACGAAAATCCCGGCATGGGCAAAGCGCGTCACGACGAACACCCAGGACATCAGCAGGATGAAGAAATCGGCCTTGCGCAGCGGCAGCGCCAGCGCGATCAGGATGTAGAACAGGACCGGGATTTCGAACTGGTTGCTGTAACAATTGCCGATCTGGGTGGCCTTTTCGGGCCAGTTCGGCTGGCGCAGCGCGATGTCCTTCAGGGTGGTTTCCCTCGCTTTCAGGGCACCGGTCCGCGCCGTGGCCATCCACAGCAGAAGCGCAAAGGTGAGCCCGACCTGGGCAAAGACAGGCAGCAAGACCAGCTGAATCGACATCAGGACGCCCATGGGAATCTCCCCCGCAGGGCGTTCGCCGCCCGGCCAACCAATAGCGGGGGTGCCGCCCTGTGACAAATCAGCAGCCGCGTCCGCTTGAACCGCAATCGGCACCGCCGTGACCAAAAGCTGGAGGGTTCAGGTCATTCCGGCTTCGGACAGCTCCGACGCGACCTTCGAGATGGCGCCATGAACATCACCTCACCGCTCTGGACCGGCGCGGCCCGCGTGGCCGAAGTGCCCGGCGATTCCGTGACCTCCCTGCTCCGGATGGTTGGCGCCGGAACCGGCTGGTTCGACGACAGCGTCGATGGCGGGCTTGGCATTGTCATGTCGACGCTGGCCGGTGTCGCCGCCGCGCTGGCGGTGGCCATCGTGCTGTCGGTCTATTTCCGCAGCGGCTACCGCAGCCCGCGCGACCTTTTCAAGCACGGCCTCGCCGCTGTTGTCGTGATCGCCCTCGTCGCCTTCGTGGTCTACGACGTCAGGCATGCCGCGCTGGCCTATCTCGGCATCAATCCGGCAAAACCCGCGGTGGAGTTCGAAATCCGGCTGCCGAAGGCGGCGCTGACCGCAATTGCCGATACCCAGGTGGAACTGCTCACCGACCGGAACCAGAAGCTGGCCAAAGTGCTGGATGCGCTGGCCTCGACATCGGACGGCCGCAGCGTGCTCACGGGAACCGTCACGCTCGACTACCGCACCACCGAACGCATGGTGGTGCTCAATCTGCCCGGGAGAGCGCAAACCCAGTTCAAGCTGCGGCTGCCGGCCAGCCCGACGCATTCCGACAAGTTCGGGCCGTGGCATCTGGCCGACGGCATCACGCTTGCGAAGGGCGACACCGTGACACCCGAGACGCACAACGCTTTTGCGATCCGCTACCGCGTGCTGTGAGCCGATCTCTTTTCCCTTCTCCCCTTGTGAGAGGGAAGGAAGACGCGGCGTTCTCAATTCGAACATCTTTTCAAACAATCCTTCAAACAACCTTCGGTTGCCTGTCGTCGGACGGGGCGGTTACCATTGGAATTTCATCATTCCGTCGCCGACAAATCTATAATCAGGGACGAAAGGATTTTCGCATGAGCTCATTCCGCCTGACCCAGATTTCCGATACCCACCTCGCCCGCCGCCTCGCAAAGCTCACCGACAATTTTCATCGCGTAGCTTCGCATATCGACGCGACGCGGCCTGATCTCGTGATCAACAGCGGCGATCTCGCATTCAGTGCCCCGACCAGCCCGGACGATCTGGCCTTCGCCAAATCGCTACACGCCGAGCTGCCGGTTGCCTGCCGCTATCTGCCCGGCAATCACGACATCGGCGACAATCCGACCGCGGTTGGACCGGTGCCGTCGCATCCGGCGAGCGAACAGCACCTGCAAAACTTTCGCGCTGTGATCGGCGAAGACCGCTGGCGGTTCGACGAAGCCGGCTGGTGTTTTGTCGGATTGAACTCGCTGATCATGAACACCGGACTTGGCAGCGAGGCCGAGCAGTTCGACTGGCTGGCGTCGGAGCTGTCACGCACGAACGGCAGGCCGGTCGCGCTGTTCCTGCACAAGCCGCTCTATCTCGACGCGCCCGACGATCCCGAGCTTGAGGCTTCAGCGATCCGCTACGTGCCGCAGCCCGCGCGGGCGCGGCTGATCGAGATGTTCGGCACGGTCGATCTGCGCCTGATCGCCTCCGGCCATGTCCACCAGCGCCGCGATTTCACCTATGGCCGCGTCCGCCATGTCTGGGCGCCGTCTGTGGGCTTCGTCATTCCTGGTCGCATGCAGCCGTTGATCGCGATCAAGGAAACCGGGCTGGTCGAATACCGGTTCACGCCCGACAGTTTTGAAGTCCGCCACGTCCGCGCGCCGGGCCAGGTCGATGTCGACCTGGACGAGCTGCTCCAAAAAGCGCCGGCCAGCTAGCGCGCGAACCCGCGAATTCAGAATGGTCGACGGCCGTCCGCTTTGGCCGCCGTTCCGTTTCGCCCGGCCGGCTGGTCCTCGGCGCGGGCTAGGTTCCTCGTCCGCTGTCACCCTCTCCCTGGATATGCCTTTGCCTCCTTCTTGGGCCAAATCTGGCTGAAAACTGGTAATAACAACGTTGTCATTTTATCATACGGTGATCCGGCACCTTGGATCGCCACAGATGGAGCGACACATCCCCCTCGGCCTCTCCCATTCCTGCACCCAGCTCGATCGGTGGCGCGTGATCTTCGGTCCCGATGCGGACAGGACCCTGAGGCCGGTCCTGCACACCCGTTTCGGCTGATGGAACGGCGATGAACTTCCTGCCGCTGTGGCGCTATCGCGACCAGTTGATCGATGGGACGATCGTCACGCTCGAACTGACCGTCATAGCCGCTTGCTTCGGCCTGTTGATCGGCACCGCCGGCGCCGTCGCACTCAAGGGGCGCGTGAAGCCCACGCGCTGGCTGGTGCGCGGCTACATCGAGCTGTTCCGCAATACGCCATCGTTGATCCAGCTCTTCATCGTGTTCTTCGTGCTGCCGAATTTCGGCTTGAAGCTGCCGGCGTTCGAGGCGGCGGCGGTGGCGCTGTCACTCTACTTCGGCGCCTATTCGGTCGAGATCATCCGCTCGGGCCTCGACTCCGTCCCGAAAAGCCAGATCGAGGCCGGCCAATGCCTCGGTCTCAGCGGCTGGCAGGTGTTTTTCCATATCCTGCTGCCGCCGGCGCTGCGCAACGCCTATCCGGCGGTGACCAGCCAGTTCGTGCTGCTCCTGCTCGGGACTTCGCTCGCCTCGCAGGTCGCCGCCGACGAGCTGTTCCACGTCGCAGGCTTCATCGAGAGCCGCACCTATCGCAGCGTCGAAGTCTACGCGATCATCTGCGCGGTCTATTTCGCGATGGCGATGTCGTTCAAGATCCTGTTCGCGGTGGTAGGCGCCCTCGCCTTCCGCTGGCCCCGGCGGCGTTGAGGCAGGCCGCCGCATGCGATCCTTCTCCTTCATCGATTTCGTCTCGCTGCTCTCGGCGCTGCGCTGGACGGTGGTGCTTGTCGTTCTCGCGCTCGGCTTCGGCGCGCCGCTCGGACTTGGGCTGGCGACGGGCCGGATCAGCCGCCTCGCCCCACTGCGCTGGATCTCGGCCGCAGCGATCCAGGTGATCCAGGGCGTGCCACTGCTCGGCCTGCTCTTCTTCTTTTACTTCGGCATGCCGGTGTTCCTTGGCATCCAGGTGCCGGCGCTCGTCGCGGTTACGGTGGCCTACACGCTCTACACCGCAGCCTTCCTGGGCGAGATCTGGCGCGGCGGGCTCGAGGCCGTGAAGCAGGCGCAATGGGAAGCCGGTGCCTGCCTCGGCCTGTCGCGCTGGCAGCAATTCCGCCACATCGTCGGGCCGCAGGCGCTGCGCCTGTCGCTGCCGCCGACGGTCGGCTTCCTCGTCCAGCTCGTGAAGGGCACCTCGCTCGCTTCGATCATCGGCTTCGTCGAGCTGGCGCGCGCCGGCCAGGTGGTGAGCGCCGCGACCTTCCAGCCCCTCCTCACCTACGCCGTGGTCGCGGCGATCTACTTCGCAACCTGCCTGCCGCTCACGCTGTGGTCCCGTTCCCTGGAGGCTCGCCTCGATGGCTCTCGTTGAAATCCGCGACGTCCACAAGAAGTTCGGCCGGACCGACGTGCTCAACGGCGTTTCGCTCGACGTCGAAGAGGGCGAGATCGTCACGATCATCGGCCGCTCCGGCTCGGGAAAATCGACGCTGCTCCGTTGCATCAACGCGCTCGAGACGGTCGATGCCGGCGAGATTCACGTCGAGGGACAAAGGGTCCACGCCAGGATGCCGGACTTGCGGCAGTTTCGCCAGCGCGTCGGCATCGTCTTCCAGGCCTTCAACCTGTTTTCCCACCTCAAGGTCGAACGCAACATCACGCTGGCCCCATTGCTCACCGGCCGCATCGGCAAGTCCGAAGCGCGCCCGCTTGCCCTGGATGTCCTCGCCCGCGTCGGCCTCGCCGACAAGATCGACGCCTGGCCGGAGCAGCTCTCCGGCGGTCAACAACAGCGGGTGGCGATTGCCCGCTGCCTCGCCATGGCCCCGCACCTCATGCTGTTCGACGAGGTGACGTCGGCGCTCGACCCCGAACTGGTCGGCGAGGTCTTGAAGGTGATGGAGGCGATGGCGCGCCAGGGCATGACGATGATCCTTGTCACGCACGAGATGGGATTTGCCCGCAACGTCGCCGACCGCATCGTCTTCATGCATCAGGGCCGCGTCTGGGAACAGGGACCGCCGTCGAAACTGTTCGTCCGACCCGAGACCCCCGAACTCGCAAGTTTCATCGCCTCGGTGAAATGAGCACCTTCCAAGCAAACCGGCCATCGTGCCGCCACCAGGAGAGAGTTATGAGAAGATTGAAATCCCTCTTCGCTATCGCCACCACGGCGCTCGCCGTCCTCGCTGCGCCGGGTCTTGCCAGGGCCGACAAGCTGCAGGATGTGCTCGGTGCCGGACGTCTGCGCGTCGGCATCCTCACCGACGCTGCACCCTGGGGCTTCAAGGACGACAAGGGCGAAATCGCCGGCCTCGACGCCGACCTCGCCAAGCTGATTGCGGCTGATATGGGCGTAAAGCTCGAACTCGTCCCGGTGACGGGCGCGGCGCGCATCCCGAGCCTGCTGTCCGACAAGATCGATGTCCTGATCGCAGGTCTTGGTGCAACGCCGGAACGCGCCCAGCAGGTCATGTTCTCCCAGCCCTACGCGGTTGTGAATCTCGGCGTTTATGGTCCGAAGTCGATTGCCACAGCGACCGGCAAGAAGGCCGAAAACCTCGAACGCCACACCGTCGCTGTGGCCAAGGGAACGACGCTCGACGTCTGGCTCACCGACAACGCGCCAAAGGTGAAGCTGGTGCGCTTCGAGGACACTCCCGCGGCGATCGCCGCCTATCTCGCCGGCCAGGCCGACACCTTCGCCGAGAACAGCGCGATCGCGCTCAAGGTGAAAGAGCAGAATCCAACCAAGGAGGTCGAGCTGAAGTTCCTCATCCGTCAGTCGCCGGCGCATATCGGCTTGCGGCAGGGCGAGCAGAATCTGCTCAACTGGATCAACACCGACCTCTTCACCAACAAGCTGAACGGCAAGCTCGGCGCACTGCAGCTGAAGTGGTTCAAGGAAGAGCAGTCACTGCCGACCTTGTGAGTTCAGGCGAACTTCTTTTTTCTCGAGGAGCTGCAAACATGATTGAACGTTATTTGGTCGGCCCGCGCATGAGCCAGGCCGTTGTCTGCGCCGGCATGGTGCATATCGCCGGCCAGGTGGCCGACGACCGCAAGGCGGGGATCGTTTCCCAGACGAGCCAGGTGCTCGGCAAGATCGAGGCGCTGCTGAAGCAGGCGGGATCCGATCGCTCCAGGCTGGTCGCGGTCAACGTCTTCCTGCCGCACATCACCGACTTCGAGGCGATGAACTCGGTGTGGGACGCCTGGATCGATCCCGCCAATCCGCCTGCACGCGCCTGCGTCGAAGCGCGGCTCGCCGACCCCGATTTGCGCGTCGAGATGACGGCCGTCGCCGCCGTCTGAGACGCGCTTCGTGCTCTCCTTCAACCTTCGGCCGGCGTCGGTGACGACGCGGCCCTGAGGCATCCAATGCATACCGGACTTTTCCACGAGATCGACTTCGACGCCGACCACAAATGGTCCGGCCACCTCAGCATCCCGTTCTCGATCGATCGATCGCCCTATTTCCAGGTCAAGATTCCGATCTTCCGGATCCGCAACGGTGCGGGCCCTCGGGTTCTGCTGATGGCAGGTAACCACGGCGACGAATACGAGGGTGAGATCACGCTCGCGCGGCTGTTTCGCCGGCTCGATCCCGCCATCATCAAGGGCGCGGTGACGATCCTGCCCTTCGCCAATCTCCCGGCGGTGATGGCAGCCCGCCGACGCTCGCCGCTTGACGAGGGCAATCTCAACCGCGCCTTCCCTGGCGACCCCTCGGGCACGCCGACTTTCCGGCTCGCTCATTTCCTCGAACATGAACTCTTCCCCCGCCACGACGTGATCTTCGACATCCATTCCGGTGGGACGTCGATGGCGCATCTGCCTTGCGCCCTGATCGAGCGCCAAGGCCCGCCGGACATGTTCGCCCGCGCGCTCAGTCTCATGGAGGGGCTCGGAATGCCGTTCGCCTTCGTCGCCGAAAACGGTCCCGAAGCCCCGACCTCGATGGCAGCCGCCGCGCGGGCACGAGCGATCGGCATCTCCGGCGAATTCGGCTCCGGCGGCACCGTCACGCCGCAGACGATGGCCCTGACCGCCCGGGCCGTGGACCGCCTGCTGCTCGCGCTTGGCATCATTGATGCACCGGTGCTCGGCCCACACGTCCCCATCGAAGGACAAACCGAACTGCTGGCGCTGGAGAGCCACGCCCAGGCGGTGTTCGCGACACGGCGCGGCTGGTTCGAACCGGCGGTCGTGGTCGGCGCGCGGGTCAGGGACGGCGACGTGGCGGGCTGGTACCACGATTTCGAACGACCCGAGGCGCCGGAGGAAGTGCTGCACTTCCCCGCCGCCGGGATCGTGATCTCGCAACGTCTCCACACGGACTGCCAGAGCGGTGATTGCCTGGTCCAGGTTGGCCGGCCGTTGACACGGGGTGAGGTTTCGGGCCGATGAGATTTTGATGCGCGAAACGACTCTAGAGCGTTTTCCAGCGAAGTGGACGCCGGTTCGCGTCAAGAAAACGCGTCAAATCAAGAATCTAGAGCCCCGTTCCGATTCCATCGGAACGGAAAAGGCTCTAGACAACGCCAGCACTTGGGTTCGATGGCCGATCCGACCGTGACAACCTTCGATGATGTCGTGCGAATTCCGGCGCCGCCCGGGCGCGGCACTGCGGTCGGGCGACCGCCGCGCATCGAAGAGGTGGCGGAACGCGCCGGGGTCTCCCCGATCACGGTGTCGCGGGTGCTGCGTCATCCCGAGAAGGTCAATCGCGAGACCCGCGACCGCATTCTCGAGATCATCGAGGCGACCGGATACGCTTCCAACCCTCACGCGCGGGCGTTGCGTTCGGGCCGCTCCAACGTCGTCATTGCCTTCGTCTCCAATATCCTCAGCCAGCAGTTCGGCCTGGCCGTTCGAAGCTTCGCTGCGGCGCTCGAGCCGGAAGGATACGAAGTGTTGGTCGGTCAGACCTCCTACTCCTATGCCCGGGAAGTGGCGATGCTGCAGTCGCTGCGCGGCATCCGGCCGGCGGCCGTGCTGTTTACCGGCGTGATCGAGCTCGAAGAGAACCGGGCCGCCCTGCAGGAACTGGCCATTCCGGTGATCGAGACATGGGCCTATCCGCGTGATCCGATCGACATGCTCGTCGGATTCTCCAACGCCGACGCCGGAGCGATGGCGGCACAGCGACTGGCGGCCGCCGGACATCGCCGCGTTGCCTTCATCGGTCGCAGCAGCGGCCGCGGCGCGCTACGCCGCGATGGTTTTCGCGCAGCGGCTGGAAAGCTCGGCATCGAGATCGTGCACGAGATCGCCGTCGGCGAGATCACCGGTCTTGTCGACGGCCGCACCGCCTTCGGCGCCCTTCTCGCCCGTGGCGGTCCGGTCGACGCCGTCTTCTGCGCCAACGATCTGTTGGCAACGGGGGCGCTGATCGAAGCGCGCTCCCGCGGCCTGTCCGTGCCGCGCGATCTTGCTTTGCTTGGCTTCGGCGACAACGACGTGGCGGATCAGATGACGCCGGGCCTCACCACGATCGCATTTGATTCCGCGGCGATCGGCCGGATCGCCGGCGAACTTCTGCTGGCGCGTTTGGCCGGTACGCCGCATGCGCTGCAGCGACACGCGGTCGAACTCTTCTTCGTCGAGCGCGGCAGCATCTGAGACCGATTCCCTACGCCTTGTCCGGCCCGACGCGCACCAGTTGCTTGCCGAAATTGGCGCCCTTGAGCAGGCCCATGAACGCCGCGGGCGCGCTGTCGAGGCCTTCGGTGACGAATTCCTTGTGCTTGATCTTGCCGTCGCGAAACCACTGCGACATGTCGCGCAGGAAGTCGCCGTGGCGCGCGGCAAAATCGCTGACGATGAAGCCGCGGATGGTGAGGCGCTTGGTCAGCACCGCGCGCATCATCTTGCCGGCCCATTTCGGCGAGGTCTCGCCGAAATTATTGTACTCGGCGATCAAGCCGCAGACCGGCATGCGCGCGAACGCATTGAGCTGCGGAAATACCGCCTCGAACACCGCGCCGCCGACGTTTTCAAAATAGACGTCGATGCCCTTCGGGCAGGCGTCCTTCAGCTTCGCCGCGAGATCGGGATCGCGGTGATCGAGGCAATCGTCGAAGCCGAGTTCCTTTTTGACGTAGTCGCATTTGTCCTTGCCGCCGGCGATGCCGATCGCCCGCGCGCCCTTGATCTTCGCAATCTGGCCGACGGCCGACCCGACGGCGCCGGAGGCCGCCGCCACCACGACGGTTTCGCCCGCCTGCGGCTTGCCGATATCGAGCAGGCCGGTATAGGCGGTCATGCCGGGCATGCCGAGCACGCCGACCGCGGTCGAGATCGGTGCGAGCTTCGGATCGATCTTGGCGAGTCCCTTGCCGTCGGAAATCGCATGCGTCTGCCAGCCGGCGCGCGACAGCACGATGTCGCCTTTCGCAAAACCGGGATTGCTCGAGGCGATCACCTCACTGACCGTGCCGCCTTCCATCACGCCGTCGATCGGCACCGGCGCCGCATAGGACGGGCCGTCACTCATCCGCCCGCGCATGTAGGGATCGAGCGACAGCCAGATGGTGCGCAGCAGGACCTGGCCCTCACCGGGCGTCGGCGCGGTATATTCCTCGAGGCGGAAGTCGGATGGCTTCGGTTCGCCCACGGGGCGAGCAGCGAGAACGATGCGTTTTGCGGACATGGTTGTTTCCTCCGGATTGTTATTTGTCGTCATTGCGAGCGTAGCGATGATGCTACGTCATTCCGGGATGGTGCGTAAGCACCAGACCCGGAATCTCGAGATTCCGGGTTCGATGCTTCGCATCGCCCCGGAATGACGGCTGATATTACCGTACTCGAATATCAGGCCGCGATTTTTGCCAGCGCGGCCTCAAACGCCGCCGCAGCGCTTGGCAAATCCGCGAAAGCAAGCCCGCTATCGGCGGTCTGCTTCTGGTCCGCGGTCGCGGTGGGACGCACTTCCGCGATCGGCTTTGCCCCATCGAGCAAGGCCGCCGGCGCGATCACGTGAAATTCATGGGTTTCGACCGGCTGATCCTTCAGCAGGAAGACACTGAGCGAGACGATGTCAGTACCTCGCCGATAGGAAATATAGCGGTCGACCGCCACCGAACCGTCGCGCTGCATGCCGCCGAGTTTTGCAAAGCCCTTGGAGTCGAGCAGCTTGTGGGCCTTGAAACCCTTGATGCCAACCGACTTCGCTTTCGCGGTCTCTTCCGACAGATCGAATTTGGCGGCCATCGCCTTGCCGATTTCGGCGAGCTGCTCCGACATCGCGTGCTCGAACTCTTTTGCCTCGGTGCGCGGCTTCGATGCCTTGCCTGGCTTGGCCGCGTTGCGCTTTTGCAGCTCGGCGTTGCACCGCGCGATGATATCAGCCGCGGCTTTCCGCTCGGCGTTGACGAGCAGATTCTTCAAATCCTGATTTGAAAGCGCGGCAATCCTGTCGTCCGACCAATCGACCATGATGTTCAATTTCTTTCAAAAACAGCGCTGCTAGCGCATGAAGGCAGCGTCATTCCGGGATGGTCCGGACCAGGCCCGGGATCTCGAGATTCCGGGTTCGATGCTGCGCATCGCCCCGGAATGACGGGCCTTAGCTCAAACTCCGCCCGGATAGTTCGGGCTTTCGCGGGTGATGGTGACGTCGTGGACATGGCTTTCGCGCAGGCCCGCACCGGTGATGCGCACGAACTGCGCCTTCTCGTGGAATTCGGCGAGGTTGCGCGCGCCGACATAGCCCATTGCCGCGCGAAGACCGCCGGCGAGCTGGTGCATGACGTTGCCGACCGGGCCCTTATACGGCACCTGGCCCTCGATGCCCTCGGGCACCAGCTTGAGCGTGTCCTTGATGTCCTGCTGGAAGTAACGGTCCGCCGAGCCGCGCGCCATCGCGCCGACCGAGCCCATGCCACGATAGGCCTTGTAGGAACGGCCCTGCCACAAGAACACTTCGCCCGGGGTCTCGTCGGTGCCGGCGAGCAAGGAGCCGACCATGGCGATGTCGGCGCCGGCGGCGAGCGCCTTCGCCAGATCGCCGGAATATTTGATGCCGCCGTCGGCGATCACGGGGATGTCGGATTTCTTGGCGGCTTCGACCGCATCCATGATCGCTGTCAGTTGCGGCACGCCGACACCGGCGACGATGCGCGTGGTGCAGATCGAACCCGGCCCGATGCCGACCTTGATCGCATCCGCACCGGCATCGATCAGCGCCTGCGCGCCTTCCTTGGTGGCGATGTTGCCGGCGATGACCTGCACGGCGTTGGAAAGCCGCTTGATGCGATTGACGGCTTCCAGCACCCGCGAGGAGTGGCCGTGCGCAGTATCCACCACGATGAGGTCGACACCAGCGTCGATCAGCAGCTCGGTGCGCTCAAAGCCGCCCTCGCCGACCGTAGTCGCCGCCGCGACGCGAAGCCGTCCCTGCGCGTCCTTGCAGGCGAGCGGATGCGCGACCGCCTTTTCCATGTCTTTCACGGTAATCAGGCCGACGCAGCGATATTGCTCGTCGACCACCAGCAGCTTTTCGATGCGATGCTTGTGCAGCATCCGCTTCGCCTCGTCCTGGCTGACGCCTTCGCGCACCGTGACGAGGCCTTCATGCGTCATCAGCTCGGAGATTTTTTGCCTGGGGTCGGTGGCAAAACGGACGTCGCGGTTGGTGAGGATGCCGACCAGCTTGCCGGGAACGCCCTTGGAGGCACCGGTGACCACGGGAATGCCGGAGAAGCCGTGATCGGTCATCAACGTCATCGCGTCCGACAGCATGGCGTCGGGGCCGATGGTCAGCGGATTGACCACCATGCCGGATTCGTACTTTTTGACCTGCCGCACCTGGGCGGCCTGGCCTTCGGGATCGAAATTGCGGTGAATGACGCCGACGCCGCCGGCCTGCGCCATCGCGATCGCCATCCGCGCTTCGGTCACCGTATCCATTGCGGAAGCAATGATCGGGATGTTGAGCGGGATTGCGCGGGTCACGCGGGAGCGGATATCCGCCTCCGAGGGCAGGATGTCGGAAAGACCGGGTTTGAGCAGCACGTCGTCGAACGTGTAGGCTTCGCGGATAGCCTGAAGTCCCTGCGCCATTTGCCAACTCCTTTCGGCGGCCTTCCGCCGCATATTATTTAAGATGAACGTCGCCTTCGGCTGCGCGAGCGGCGCTGCCGTCGAATCGAAGCCCATCGGTGGGGTTGACGGTGGTCGATAGCATGGCAGGCGGCCGAATCAAAGCGTTTGGCCGCTATGCACAGGCTTTTCCCGAAAAGCCCTTAGTTAAAGGGCCTTAACGTTGATATCCCGGCGGCGGGCCGTGCTGGCGGATCGCCTCCACCACCTCCCGGTGCCGGCGGTCCTCCCGCCTCATGTGAACCGCGATGAGCGCATGCGCCGACGGCACCAGCAGCAGGACGTGGAAAAACAGGCCGAAAACCAGACAAAACACCAGCAGAACGAGGTTGAAGATCGCCGAAAATGGCTGCCCGTTCAGGAGCAGCCCAAGTGGCGGCAACAGCGCGGCGAGCAGGTAGATCATCGTCGGGTCTCCGGTGGCGCCAGTTGGCGGCGTCACGCAGGATTTAGGTGGTTTGCACGGTTCCGCAATGGCTTGTCCGACAGCGGGGTGATACAGCCCAATTCACCCCGCCTGCCCTCCCGCACCCCGATTCCCGATGGACAAACAGCGCCTGATCCCGCTCATCGTGGCCACCGCCCTGTTCATGGAAAACATGGACGCGACGGTCATTGCGACGTCGCTGCCGGCGATCGCGGCTGACATCGGCACCAGCCCGCTGACGCTGAAACTTGCGATCACGTCCTACCTGCTCTCGCTCGCGGTGTTCATTCCCGCCAGCGGCTGGACCGCCGACCGCTTCGGCGCGCGGATGGTATTTTCCATCGCCATCGGCGTCTTCATGCTGGGATCGATCGGCTGCGCGATGTCGACGTCGGTCACGCATTTCGTGATCGCGCGCATCCTGCAGGGTCTCGGCGGCGCGATGATGACGCCGGTCGGACGACTGGTGCTGCTGCGCTCGATCGACAAAAGCGGGCTGGTCCAGGCGATGACATGGGTGACGGTGCCGGCGCTGATCGGCCCGGTGATCGGGCCGCCGCTCGGCGGCTTCATCACCACCTATTTCTCCTGGCACTGGATCTTCCTGATCAACATTCCGATCGGGCTGCTCGGCATCTTCATGGCGATGAAATACATCGATCCGATCCGCAGCGAAGACCCGGAGCGGTTCGATCTCTACGGGCTGGTGCTGGCGGGCATTGGCCTCGCCGGCATCGCCTTCGGCCTCTCGGTCGCCGGGCTCAATCTCCTGCCGTGGACGGTCGTCGCGGGCCTGGTTGCGGTGGGTTCGATCTCGATGGCGCTCTATATGGTGCACGCGCGGAAGACGGGTTCGCCGGTCCTCGACTTCTCGATGCTGCGGCTGCAGACGCTGCGCGCCAGCATCTATGGCGGCTTCCTGTTCCGGCTCGGCATCGGCGCGCTGCCATTCCTGCTGCCGCTGCTGATGCAGGAAGGTTTTGGGCTAACGCCGTTCCAGTCCGGCCTCGTGACGTTCTCGTCCGCGGTCGGCGCCATGGGCATGAAAACGCTGGCCGCGCGCATCATCCGCACCTTCGGCTTTCGCAACATGATGGCGGTCAACGCCATCATCAGCTCGGTATTTCTCGCCGCCTGCGCCCTGTTCACGATCACGACGCCCCTGACGCTGATCTTCCTCATCCTCGTGGTCGGCGGCTTCTTCCGCTCGCTGCAATTCACCGCGATCAACACCGTCGCTTATGCAGAAGTCGAACCGGCGCAGATGAGCCGCGCCACCACGCTTGTGAGCGTCAACCAGCAGCTGGCGACCTCGGCCGGCGTCGCCGTCGGCGCGTTCTCGGTGGAATCGACCATGCTGTGGCATCACGCCACCGAACTGGATGCAACCATGTTCGGCCCGGCCTTCATCGTGGTCGCGATCATCTCGGCGGTGTCGGCCTGGTTCTTCTGGCAGATGCCCGATGACGCCGGGCACGAAATTTCGGGCCGCAAAGCGGTCGAGATTTCCAGCCGCAAGGGCGCAGAAAAGGCCGCGACCAAAGCCGCCAGCGAAGGCACCGAGGACGCGCGCGATCAGCGGCTGGGATAGATCCGTCACACCCAGTTGATCCCGACACCGGAAACATATCCGGGCGCAACCGTTTTCCTTTCGTACCTCGAAAGGAAAGACACCATGAAACTCGCAAAATTCGGAACGCTTGGATTGGCCGCGGTACTTGCACTTGCAAGCAGCTTCGCGCTCGCACAGACCGGTACTGGTTCCACCGGTGGCAGCACCGCAACCGGCGGATCGACCACAAGCGGCTCCACCACGGGACCGTCGGTCAACAGCACGACGACAGGCAGTTCGACCACCGGCTTGAGCAACGATGCCGGCAGCGCTGCCGCCGGCGCGAACAGCGCGCGGAATCCCTCTGGAAATCCCGCAATCAATACCTCCCCCAGCGGATCGCCGGTAACTCCTGCTCCGGGTTCGGGCGTGGGACGATAGCGCCGTGTCCTGACATACGGTTGTATGTGATTTTTATCACTGCGATCCATCGATACACTGGCAAAGATTTCCCTCCTGGCGAGATGGGCTCGCCAGAAATCAAGGAGGGAAACGTCTATGACCAAAGCGAACACGGAAGCTTCGACCAATCGTCTCGACGACACCGATCTGGAACTCGTGAGCGGCGGTGAACGCACCCTTTACGAGAACCTCCATCGGCTGTGGTTCGCGGCGAGCTGCGTCCTCTCAGGCAGTACGCTGACCGTGAAGGGCGATCAGTTGCACTGCAGCTGACACGCTGGCGCGAATAGCGCTTCTGACTCTAACGGCCTCGGCGCCGAAGCTTGAAAGGCGCTGAGGCCGTTATTGCGAGTTTTTGGAAGCTGAGCCGCGACGCCGCGCATGGACCGACGCCTTCTGCGGACGCGCCAAGCCGCGCCGCCGGCGAAACTGCCTGCGCTTCATTCGATCGCCTCGTCGACGGGCAATCGCGTCGATTTCAGCATGTTTGCACCCGGCCCAATGAAGGCGCAACGCACCGAAGCGCTTACCCACCTGTGGCACAGACCTTGCCTGCAAATGAGCATCTTTGTTCTGCAGAGGGATCGCTGCTCATGTCGCATTCATCGTTTTTCCTCAGCCGCCGGCACTTTCTGCAGACCACCCTGGCCGGCGCGACAGCCGTAGGTTTCCACGGTTCGGACGCCGCTGCGCAAGGCCGCTCGGAAACATTGCTGGTCGTGCAGGAGCTCGGCCCCAATTCGCTTGATATGCAGGGCGTCGGTTCGAACCAGACCGTCAACGGGCTGTCCTGGAATTGCTACGACCGGCTCCTGACCTACGCGTCAAAAACGCTGCCCGACGGGACGCTGTCCTACGACCGCGAAAAACTCGCGCCTGAACTGGCCGAGGGCTGGGAAGTTGCGGCCGACGGCATGTCCTGCACCTTCAAGCTGCGCAAGGACGCAAAGTTTCACGACGGCACGCCGGTCACGTCCAGCGACGTCAAATGGTCGTTTGATCGCGCGGTCAAGGTCGGCGGTTTTCCCACCTTTCAGATGTCGGCGGGCTCGCTGGAAAAAACGGAACAGTTCGTCGTCGTCGACGACCACACTTTCCGGATCGACTATGTCCGCAAGGACAAACTGCTGCTGTTCAACGTCGCCGTCGTCGTCCCCTTCATCATCAATTCGCAACTGGCGAAGAAGAATGCGACGCCAGAGGATCCCTGGGCATTGAGCTGGCTGAAGAACAACGAGGCCGGCGGCGGCGCCTACAAGCTTGACAGCTGGAAGCCCGGCACCGAGACCGTCCTGACGCGCTTCGACGACTGGAAGAGCGGCCCGCTTCCGAAAATCAAACGCATTATCATGCGGGACATCCCTTCCGCCGGCACGCGGCGGGCCACGCTGGAACGCGGCGATGCCGATCTCTCGAGCGGCTTTGCCCCGCGTGATTTCGATCAGGTCATCAAGGACGGCAAGGTCAAGGTCTCCGGCGTGCCGATCCCGAATGCGCTTTGGTCGTTGGCGCTGAATACCGCCAAGCCGCCGTTCGACAATGTCAAACTGCGCCAGGCGCTCGCCTGGGCGATGCCTTACGAACAGATCCAGAGCAGCGCCTTCTTCGGCCGCGCCGTTCCGATGTATGGCGGCCCCACTGAGGTCTCGAAGCCGGTATGGCCACAACCCTTCCCCTATGTCACCGACCTCGACAAGGCCAGGGCGCTGATGAAAGAGGCCGGTTTTGAGACCGGGTTCGAGACGACGCTCTCGCTTGACACCGGCACGGCAACGGTCGGCGAGCCCACCATCGTGCTCATTCAGGAGAGCCTCGCCAAGATCGGTATCGAGGCCGACATCAGCAAGATTCCGGGCGCCAACTGGCGGACGACGCTGAACAAGAAGGAATTGCCGCTGGCGCTCAACCGATTCAGCGGCTGGCTCGATTATCCCGAATATTACTTCTACTGGAATTTCCACGGCAACAATTCGATCTTCAACATCTCCTCGTACCAGAACAAGGAGATGGACTCGCTGATCGACAAAGCGCGCTTTGCTGACCGATGCCGCGGAGTACGAAACGACCGTGAAGGCGTTCATTGCGCTGTGCATGCGCGACGTTCCGGTGATTCCGCTCAACCAGCCGATCCACGACGTCGCGATGCAAAAGAACATCAGCGGCTACGAATTCTGGTTTCACCGCGAGCCCGACTTCAGGCAGTTCGTCAAGGGATAGCCGATCAAGCGATCGGCGCCGGCTAGCCAGCCTCTTCAATCTGCAATGGAAACCCGTCTGATTTGCTGTGTGATGTCAGTCACGGCAAAGGCCCGGCCGGTGCCGTATCCCTGTGAGCATGGATGGCGGGAACGGTCCCGCTTCAAAGACAAACGGGAGACGACCATGACCGAGTTCAAGACCTCAGATCTGCTCGACGACGCTGCGCTGGAAATCGTGGCTGGCGGCGTGCAGGAAGGCGGCTGCATTCCGGGACGCCCGGTGCCGAAGCCGCCGTACCCGACCGGCGACTGGACGTTCAAGGACGTCTTCGTGCGTTGGACCATCGGCTAACCATCAATCCCAAACCAACAGGAGACTGACATGAACAAGAATGAACTGAGCCTCGATGAATTGAACAAGGTTGCCGGCGGCATGATCAAGCAGACCTGCCCACGACTTCCGACCGGGACCGGCCCGACCTTCCCGACCGACCCGTTTCCGTTCCCGATTCCGTTTATTCCGCTTGGTCCGTTCCGTTTCTGATCCTTCGCGGCATCAGGCCGGCAAGAGGCCGCCCAGTCGGGCGGCCTCTTTTATTTGAAGGTCTTTCGTCATTGCTGTGACTTCGCTCCGCCGCGAAAGCCCATCGCCAGCACGTAGCGCTCGGACGAGTCCTGGCGGCTCGAGGCCGGTTTGACGTGTTTGACGGTGGCAAAATCGCGCTTCAGCTGCGCCAGCAGTTCGCCTTCGGCGCCGCTCTGAAACACCTTTGCGACGAAGGTGCCGCCGGGATTGAGCACCTCGGTGGCGAACGCCGCCGCGGTTTCGACCAGCCCGATGATGCGGAGCTGATCGGTCTTGCGATGACCCGTGGTGTTGGCGGCCATGTCGGACAGCACCACGTCGGCGCGGCCGCCCATCATCGCCAGCAGTTTTTCCGGCGCGTCATCGGCGAGAAAGTCGAGCTGTGCGAAGGTGACGCCCGGCACCTCCGGCATTTCCAACAGATCGATCGCGACCACCTTGCCCTTGCCGTTGGCCGCCCCGATGCGTTTGGCCGCGACCTGGCTCCAGCCGCCGGGGGCCGCGCCGAGATCGACCACGGAGATGCCTGACTTCAGAAAGCGATGCTTGTCATCGATCTCGATCAGCTTGTAGGCCGCGCGCGAGCGCCATCCGTCCTTCTTGGCCTGCGCCACATAGGGATCGTTGAGCTGCCGTTCCAGCCAGAGCTTTGATGACAGCTTGCGCTTGCCACCAGACTTGACCGTGACGTGCAACCGGCCGGTGGTGTCTTTCGCCATACGGATGCTTGCCTTTGGATACTATTGAAACGCGATACAGTGGTTCTCCCTCTCCCCGTTCTTCACGGGGAGAGGGTTGGGGTGAGGGGCTCTATCCGCGAAATTGGTTCCAGTTGATGGACCTGTACCCCCTCACCCGGATCACATCTGCGATGTGATCCGGCCTCTCCCCGCAAGCGGGGCGAGGTAAGCCAGGCCGCACGTGCGCCGCCTTAGCACGACCTTAGCGCGCCGTCCTCCCGCATCATTTCGACCAGCATGCCCTCGCGCAGGCCGCGGTCGGCGACGCGCAGCCGCGGCAGCGGGAACGCGTCGCGGATCGCGTCGAGAATGGCGCAACCGGCCAGCACCAGATCGGCCCGCTCGATGCTGATGCAATTGTTGTTGGCGCGCTCCTGATAGCTCATGCCGAGCAGCCGCTGGATCACCGAGGTGACGTCGGAATTGTTCATCCAGATGCCGTCGATGCGGCGCCGGTCGTAGCGCTGCAGATTGAGAAACACGCCGGCCAGCGTCGTCACGGTGCCTGATGTGCCGAGCAGATGCATGTCACGCAGATCACCGCCATGCTCGGCCGCAAACGGCGCCACGTATTGCGCGACCTCGGCGATCATCCGCGCATAGGATTCGGCCGTGACGTCCTTGCCGCCGAAATGTTCGGCGATGGTGACGACGCCGAGCGGGATCGACATCCAGGCCTTGATCCGCGGGACGGCGTTTTCTTCCCCTGGATCGCGCTCGATCCGGACCAGTTCCGTCGATCCGCCGCCGATATCGAACAGGATGGCGCCTCGCCCTTTGGGGTCGAGCAGCGGCGAGCAGCCGATCACCGCGAGCGTCGCCTCGGTCTCGCGATCGATCACCTCGAGCCGGATGCCGGTGTCTTTTGCCACCCTCTCGCGAAAGCTTTCGGCATTGGCCGCGGCGCGGCAGGCTTCGGTTGCGATCAACCGCAGGCGCCGGGCCTTGCGGTAGCGGATCTTGTCGCTGCAGATACTCAAGGCCGCAATGGCACGGTCGATCGCCGCTTCGCTGATGGAACCGGTCGAGGAGATGCCCTCGCCCAGCCGGATGATCCGCGAGAACGAATCGACCACGCGGAAGCCGTCGCCGGCCGGACAGGCGATCAGGAGCCGGCAGTTGTTGGTGCCAAGGTCGAGCGCGGCGTAGACGCCGCTTTCCGCCCCTGCCACAGCAGACCCTGACGGGCTTGCGCGGGCCGCAAGGCCATCGGCAAGCCGCGTATCCTCGTTCATCAAAACTGTCTTTCCGCGGCTTTGCTGCCGCCGAAGAATGAGCGCTCACGGAAACTTTAGCAGCGCCAAGGGCCTACGCAACATCCCATCACATAGGACCATGCCCAAACAGGCGTTGTCGCTGGGGGATCGGTGGGTTATTTGGTTTCGAGCCCGCGAAAGTCGCGGAAATCCAAGCATTTCAGGTATTTTTCGATGCAAGATCATACGTCGCCGTCGTCGCTGGAAAACGCTATCGCAGTGCAAAAATACGGCGTCGGGCAGCCTGTGCGCCGCAAGGAAGACGACACGCTGGTCCGCGGCAAGGGCAAATACACCGATGATTTCAGCCTGCCGGGCCAGGCCTATGCCTGGATCGTGCGCTCCAGCCACGCCCACGGAATCATCCGCGGCATCGATATCAAGGCCGCGCGGACCATGCCGGGCGTGCTCGGCGCCTGGACCGGCCAGGACCTTATGGCCGCCGGCTACAACCCCTTCACCTGCGGTCTGCCGCTGAAGAGCCGCGACGGCTCGCCGCTGCTGCAGACCAACCGCATGGCCTTGGCGACCGACAAGGTGCGCTTCGTCGGCGATCCCGTGGCCTATGTCGTCGCCGAAACGCTGGCGCAGGCGCGTGATGCGGCGGAAGCCGTCGAGCTCGATATCGAGCCGCTGCCCGCGGTGACCAGTGCCGAGGAAGCGGCACAACCCGGCGCGCCGCAGCTCTACGATGACATCCCCAACAACACAGCGCTCGACTATCACTATGGCGATGCAGCGAAGATCGATGCGGCATTCGCCGGCGCCGCGCATGTAACAAAGCTCGATATCGTCAACACCCGCGTCGCCGTGGTGTCGATGGAGCCGCGCGTGGCGTTGGCTTCCTACGACAAGGCCAGCGAGCGCTTCACGATCCAGGTGCCGACCCAGGGCGTTTCCGGCAACAAGGTCACGTTTGCAAAAATCCTGAACGTGCCGAACGACAAGGTTCGCATCCTGACCGCCAATGTCGGCGGCTCGTTCGGCATGAAGAACATGAACTATCCGGAATACACCTGCATCGCGCATGCCTCGAAGGTGCTGGGCCGTCCGGTGAAGTGGACCGACGAGCGCTCGACCAGCTTCCTGTCCGACAGCCACGGCCGCGCGCAGATCATGCATTGCGAACTGGCGCTCGACGCCGAGGGTAAATTCCTCGCCGTGCGTCTCCAAGGCTACGGCAATCTCGGCGCCTACATCACCGGCGTGGCGCCGGGCCCGCTGTCGCTCAACACCGCCAAGAATCTTGCGAGCGTCTATCGTACGCCGCTGCTCGGCGTCGACATCAAGACGGTGCTGACCAACACCACCTTGATGGGCGCCTATCGCGGCGCCGGCCGGCCCGAGGCCAATTACTACATGGAGCGGCTAATCGACCGCGCCGCCGATGAAATGGGCATCAACCGGCTCACCCTGCGCAAGCGCAACTTCATCAAGCCGGCGCAACTGCCGTTCCCGGCGGCATCCGGTGTCACCTATGACAGCGGCGATTTCCAGGGCGTGTTCGCCAAGGCGCTGGAATTGTCCGACCACGCCAATTTTGCCAAGCGCAAAAAGGAAAGCAAGAAGCAGGGCAAACTGCGCGGGATTGCAGTCGGCTCCTATCTCGAAGTCACCGCACCGCCGAGCGGTGAACTCGGCAAGATCAATTTCGAGCCGGACGGATCGGTGAAGCTGACCACCGGGACGCTCGATTACGGCCAGGGGCATGCCACGCCGTTTGCGCAGGTACTGTCCGCAGAGCTCGGCGTACCCTTCGAGAAGGTCACGCTCGAACAGGGCGACAGCGATCTCGTGCGTTTCGGCAACGGCACCGGTGGCTCGCGCTCGATCACCGCGACCGGCCAGGCGATCGTCGAAGCCGCGGCGCTGGTGGTCGCCAAGGGCAAGCAGGCGGCGGCGCATCTGCTGGAAGCCAGCGAGGGCGACATCGAATTCGGCAATGGCCGCTTCACCATCGCCGGCACCGACCGCTCGATCGGCATCATGGAGCTGGCGCAGCGGCTGCGCGACGGCAAGGTGCCGGAGGGCGTGCCCGATACGCTCGACGTCGACCACGCCACCAAGGACACGCCGTCGACCTTCCCCAATGGCTGCCACGTCGCCGAAGTCGAGATCGACCCCGACACCGGGGTTACGAAAATCGTGCGCTACACCGGGATCTCTGACTTCGGCACCATCGTCAATCCGATGATCGTCGACGGCCAGCTGCATGGCGGCGTCGCGCAAGGCATCGGCCAGGCGCTGATGGAGGAAGTCAGCTACGATTCCAGCGGCCAGCCGATCACCGGCTCGTTCATGGATTATGCGATGCCGCGCGCCGGCGACATCCCGCTGATGGCAACCGCCGATCATCCCTCACCCGCCAAATCCAATCCACTCGGCACCAAGGGCTGCGGCGAAGCCGGCTGCGCCGGCAGCCTCGCCTGCATCGTCAATGCTGTCATCGATGCGCTGTCGGAGTACGGCATTTCGGAGATCGATATGCCATTGACATCGGAACGCGTCTGGCGTGCGATCCAGGAGGCCAAGGCGAGGAAGGCGGCATAGGATGCAACCAGCCATCATCGGTGAACTCCGCGCAGCATTCGACGCGACAACGGTCCTGACCGGCGCCGATATCGATGCGCGCTATTACACCGATATAGCCGGCATCCCCGTTCCTCCGCCGATTGCGGTGATGCGGCCGCGCTCAACCGAGGACGTCTCGCGATTCCTGGCGATCTGCCACCGGGCGCGCGTTGCGGTCACGACCCAGGGCGGCATGACCGGGCTCGTCGGCGCCACGATGCCGATGGCCGGCGAGATCGTGCTGTCGATGGAGCGCATGAACGCGATCGAAGAGGTCGACACCGGCGGCGGGGTCGTCATTGCCCAGGCCGCCGTGCCGCTGCAGCGCGTGCACGAGCGCGTCGCGCAGGACGGCTTCATGTACCCGCTCGATCTCGGCGCCCGCGGCAGCTGCACGATCGGCGGCAACATCTCGACCAATGCCGGCGGCAATCGGGTGATCCGCTATGGCATGACGCGCGATCTGGTGCTCGGGCTCGAAGCGGTGCTTGCTGACGGCACCGTGCTCAAGGGCGTGCGCAAATACATCAAGAACAACACCGGCACCGACCTCAAGCAATTGTTCATCGGAACCGAAGGCACGCTCGGCGTGGTGACCCGCGCGGCATTGCGGATTTTCCCGGCGCCGGCCGAACAGCAGGTGGTGCTGTGCGCGCTGCCGAGCTTCGACAAGGTGCGGGCGATGCTCGACCTGGCGCGCAAGCGGCTTGGCGGCGAACTGACCGCCTTCGAGGTGATGTGGAACAGCTATTACCGCCTTGTGACCCAGCTGGTGCGAGGCGTCGCCGCGCCGCTGCCGGTTACCCATCCCTTCTACCTGCTGATGGAATCCTCGGGCAGCAATGCCGAGCGACTCCGCGCCGACGTTGAAAGTCTGCTCGAAGAGGCGCTCGGTGAAGGCATCATCCTCGATGCGATCATTGCCAATTCGGGTGCTTCTACAGCCGCGATCTGGCGGGTGCGCGATTCCAGCGTCGAGCTGAGCCGGGCGACCGCGCCCACGGTCGGCTTCGACATCAGCCTCGCCATCGACCAGATGGAACCGTTCACGGAAGCCGTCGCAAAGGCGATCAAGGCGGTCGACAAGGACGCCTACACCATCGTGCTCGGGCACGTCGGCGACGGCAACCTGCACGTCAACACGAAATACTCGCCTCCGGCCGACAAGCATGAGGAGATGAAGAAGCTGGTGTTCGGCCTTACCAGTGACTTCGGCGGTTCGATCTCGGCCGAGCACGGCATCGGCATCTCCAGGCGGCCCTATCTCAGGCTCAGCCGCACCGCGGAGGAGATCGAGACCATGCGCACGCTGAAGCGCGCGCTTGATCCGCATCACATCCTCAATCCCGGTCGCGTCTTCGAGATGTGAAGCGCGCCGGTCAGGCGGCGAGCTTCAAAGCGCGCTCCAGGAGCTCCAGCCGGTCCTGGCCCCAGAAGATCTCGCCCGAGGGCAAGACGTAACTGGGCGCGCCGAAGACGCCCGCCTTCAGGGCATCCTGCGTGTACTGCTCGTACAGCGCATCGAGTTCCGCATCCGATGGGCCGCCGGCCCGCAGCGCGGCGGCATCGAGGCCGGCGCGTTGCGCTGATGATGCCATCACCGCGGGATCCGCAAACGACTCCTCGCGCTCCCAGATGGCGCGCGCCAGCTCCAGCGACAATTTATGAGCGTCCTTGCCCTGCAGCTTGGCCGCGATCACGAGGCGTGTCGCCGCCGCGTCATCGCTGGGGAAGAATTTAGGCTCGACATTGAGCGGAAGTCCCCGCACCTCACGCCAGCGCCTGAGCTCCATCAGTCGGTAAGCCTGCCGCTGCGGCGAGCGTTTTGGCAGCGGCAGCCCGCCGGTCTGCTCGAAAATCGGGCCGAACTTGGCGGGCTTGACGTTGACTTGCGCGCCATAGCGCCGCGCAATCTCGGCGAACGGGCCGCTGCCCATGTAGGTCCAGGGCGAGTTGAGTGAGAGGTAATAGTCGATGGTAATGCCCATGGTTACGCCGCCACCTGTTCGCGCGGCTGATAGATCGCGGTGTGGTGGCAATGCGCCAGCGGCGTCTTGCCGTTGGCGACCACCAGCGCGTCGAGTTCGACGAAACGGTGCCCCTTCTTGTCGTAATTGCCGATCACTTTGGCACGCGCGGTCAGTTCATCGCCGATGCGGGCCGCGGACAGGAGCTGCATCCTTGTGCCGACATGAATCCATGGGCCCATGATGGCGTTGTCGACCAGCACCATGTTCATCACCCGCGGCAACAGGCCGGGGTGGCCGAGTCCTTCCTGCGCGTAGATCACTTCGGTTTCGCGAATATCCGCCAGATATTGTTTTGCCGCGTCCGTCGCCCAGGTGCGCGGCGCCGCGCCGAGCCATTTACCCAGTGCATAGGACGACGCATCGACCGGCTTGCGCTCGCCTGCGGCTGCGACCTCGACAAAGTCGGAAAGCGAAAATGATGGCACTGCCGATGGCAGCGAAGCCGTGCCGGTCGCACAAATATCTCCCCGGCTCTCGACCTCGAGCTCAAGCACGCCGTTGGTTTCCTCGCCCATGACATCGGCCTGCTCGCCGTCATAGACCGGCTTGACGAAGCGCGCCTCGATCAGTCCACGCTCAAGAAAGGCCCGGCCCCATTTTGCGACCGGTAAGTGCATCATGTAGGCCATGACATCGACACCGGGCACCAGACCGCCGCTAAAACCATAGCGCTTCGCCACCGTGTCATCGTGCATCTTGTTCTCGGAATGCTTGGAAGTGTTGTAGGCCGAGACGCGATACGGCCCGATCCGGCTTGTCATGCCCGTTTCCTCTATTTTCTTGTTGTTTCCGGGCGTTATCGTACGCAAAGAAAGTGTCGTGGCAAGCGTGTTCCCCGGCCTGTTTTCCTCGCATTTTTCCGCCCCATGGAGTACCACGCGCGGACGAGACGAACTGACCGAATCCACCCCGATGAACTGACCTGAAGTGCCTGACTTGAACCCACCCCGCATCTATGTCGACGCCGACGCCTGCCCGGTCAAGGACGAGATCTATAAGGTCGCGAGCCGGCACGGCCTGCCCGTCAGCGTGGTCGCGGGCAATTTCATCCGCGTGCCGCAGGATCCGCTGATCGAGCGGATCGCCGCCGGCGCCGGGATGGATGCCGCCGACGACTGGATTGCGGAACGCGCCGGCAAAGGCGATATCGTCATCACCTCCGATATCCCGCTGGCGAGCCGTTGCGTGAAAGCCGGCGCCGAGGTGCTGGCACCGAACGGCAAGCCGTTCACCGAACAGTCGATCGGCATGACGCTCGCGGTACGCAATCTGATGACCGACCTGCGCTCATCAGGCGAAGTGACGGGCGGCCCGCGATCCTTTGCGCCGCGCGACCGCTCGGCGTTCCTCTCCGCGCTCGACCAGACCATCCGGCGCATCCAGCATCAGCGGGCTTCGCAGCCTGCGCCGAACCAGAATTGAGCTGAACGATGCCGCCGCCGCTGATCCAGTTGAAAGATATCGCGCTGACCTTTGGCGGCACGCCGCTGTTATCCGGCGTGGAACTGTCCGTATCGACGGCCGAGCGCGTGTGTTTGATCGGCCGCAACGGCTCCGGCAAATCGACGCTGCTGAAGATCGCCGCCGGACTCGTCGAGCCCGACAGCGGCAGCCGCTTCGTGCAGCCCGGCGCCACCATCCGCTATCTGCCGCAGGAGCCTGATTTCGGCGCGCACAAGACGACGCTGGCCTATGTCGAGGCTGGTCTAAATCCGGGCGACGACCATTATCAGGCGCGCTATCTCATCGAGCAGCTGGGCTTGAGCGGCGATGAAGATCCCGCCCATGTCTCGGGCGGCGAAGCCCGCCGTGCGGCGCTGGCGCGGGTGTTGGCGCCCGCCCCCGACATTTTGCTGCTGGACGAGCCGACCAACCATCTCGATCTCACCACCATCGAATGGCTGGAAGGCGAACTGGAAAGCCGCCGCTGTGCGCTGGTCATCATCAGCCATGACCGCCGCTTCCTCTCCAACCTGTCGCGCTCTACCGCCTGGCTCGACCGTGGCCAGATCAAGCAGATCGACCGCGGCTTTTCCGCATTCGAGGCCTGGCGCGACGAAGTGCTGGCCGAGGAAGAGCGCGACCAGCACAAGCTCGACCGCAAGATCGTCAATGAAGAGCATTGGCTGCGCTACGGCGTCTCCGGCCGCCGCAAGCGCAACGTCAAGCGGCTCGGCAATCTGCATGCCCTGCGCGACCAGCGGCGCACTTATCGCGGCGCGACCGGGAATGCCAGCCTCGCCGCCGCCGAATCGGACAAATCGGGCAAGCTGGTCATCGAGGCCAAGAACATCGGCAAATCCTTTGGCGACCGCAAGATCGTCGACGGATTCTCGATCCGGGTGCAGCGCGGCGACCGCATCGGCATCGTCGGCCCGAACGGCGCCGGCAAGACCACGCTGATTGACATGCTGACCGGCGGTAGTCCGCCCGACAGCGGCACGATCCGGCTCGGCGCCAATATCGAAATGGCAACGCTGGACCAGCACCGCGAAAGCCTCGACCCCAAATCGACGCTGGCCGACGCCCTGACCGGGGGCGGCAGCGACCACGTCATGATCGGCGGAAAGCCGAAGCATGTCGTCAGCTACATGAAGGACTTTTTGTTCGCGCAGGAACAGATGCGCACGCCGCTGGAAGTGCTGTCCGGCGGCGAACGCGGGCGGCTGATGCTGGCGCGCTCATTGGCCAAGGCATCCAACCTGCTGGTGCTCGACGAGCCGACCAACGATCTCGACCTCGAAACCCTCGACGTGCTCGAGGAAATGCTCGGCGACTACGAAGGCACGGTGATCCTGATCAGCCATGACCGCGACTTCCTTGACCGCGTCGTGACCTCGGTGATCGCGCCCGAAGGCGACGGAAGCTGGATCGAATATGCCGGCGGCTATACCGACATGCTGGCGCAGCGCGGCGCGGACCTGAAGCGTGAGGCAGTGAAGGCCGCCGACGAAAAGCGGGAAGCGAGGGTTGCCGCTGGATCGACCCAGACCGGACCGAAACGGCGCCTGAACTTCAACGAAAAGCACGCGCTGGAAATGCTGCCCAAGACCATGGCGAAGCTGCAAGCCGAGATTGCCAAGCAGCAGCGCATCCTCGACGATACCGATCTCTACAAGAAGAACCGCAAGAAGTTTGATTCCGCCTCTGATGCGCTTACAAAGGCGCAGAAGGAATTGCAGGAAGCCGAGGACAAGTGGCTGGAGCTTGAGGTGCTGCGCGAAGAGATAGAACAGGCATGATGCGTGGGATGGTTGCCATCGTCATTGCCTGCGACAAACGCGAAGCGTTTGCGCAAGGGAGCGCAGCGACGAAGCAATCCATTCTGCACCTCGGATAGATGGATTGCTTCGCTTCGCTCGCAATGACGAGCATGCTGAATTGGAGTGAAAAATGACCACACCCCTCGCCGCCAAGATCGCCCGTGAATACGGCACCCCCGCCGCCGTGATCGACATGGACCGGGTCGAGCGCAACATCGCGCGGATCCAGGCGGCGTGCGATGCCGCCGGCGTCGCCAACCGGCCGCATATCAAGACCCACAAGAGCCCGCTGCTGGCCGCGATGCAGATCAAGGCTGGCGCCAAGGGCATCACCTGCCAGAAGCTCGGCGAGGCCGAAGTGATGGCGGACGCCGGGATCGACGACATCCTGATCAGCTACAACCTGATCGGCGAGGAAAAGATGGCCCGGCTCGGCGCGCTGCAGGGCAAGGCCAACATGACGGTCGCCTGCGACAATTCCGTCGTGGTGGCGGGCCTGCCGCAGGCTGCCGCTGCATCCGGCCGGCCGCTGTCGGTGGTGGTCGAATGCGACACTGGCCGCAAGCGTGCCGGCGTCGAGACCCCGGCGGAAGCCATTGCGCTGGCGCGTGAGATCGCGGCGTCAAAAGGGCTGAAATTCGCCGGCTTCATGCTGTACCCGACAGAAACCGGCTGGGCGGAAGCGCAGAAGTTCTTTGACGAGGCGCTGGCTGGCGTCCGCGCCCACGGCCTCGATGCAACCATGGTCTCGACCGGCGGCTCGCCGAACATGAAGAACGTCGGCAAGCTCAAGGGCGCCACCGAGCATCGGCCCGGCACCTACATCTACAACGACCGCATGCAGGTCGCAGCCGGCGTCGCCAGCTGGGACGATTGCGCGCTCAGCGTCTATTCGACGGTCGTCAGCCGCGCCGGCCCAGATCGCGGCATTCTCGATGCCGGCTCCAAGACACTGACGTCCGACACCGGCGGGCTCGAAGGCCACGGCCTGATCCTCGAGCATCCCGAAGCCAAGATCGCGCGTTTTGCCGAAGAGCATGGCTTCCTCGACCTCACCCGCAGCAATACGCGGCCGAACGTCGGCGACGTCGTGCGGATCGTGCCCAACCATGTCTGCGTCGTCGTCAACATGATGGACGAAGTGGTGATGGTGCGCGGCGACGAGATTTTGGGAACGCTGCCGGTCGCGGCGCGGGGGAAGTTGCGGTGATACGCACGTAGGGTGGGCAAAGGCGCGTTCTTCGCGCCGTGCCCACCATCTATCTATCCAACGAAATGGTGGGCACGCTTCGCTTTGCCCACCCTACGAAGCCAGGCCGAGCCACTTCAATACGCCCCTGCCCGCCGCAGCGCCGGTGGCAAACGACGCCTGCAGCAGATAGCCGCCAGTTGGGGCTTCCCAATCCAGCATTTCACCCGCGGCGAATACGCCTGGCAAACGACGGATCATGAAGGCGTCGTCGAGTTCATCGAAGGCGATACCGCCCGCGGTCGAGATCGCGCGCGCGATCGGCGCGACGCCGTTGAGTTCTATGGGCACGGCGTTGATCAGACGGGCAAGATCAGGTGGCGATAGCGACGCCAGCGACACGCCGGATATCTTGACCGCCTCCTGCAATAACCCGATCGCAACAGGCGAAAGATGCGCGGCCTTGCGCAGGAAATTCGACTGGGATTGTTTGCCCTTTGGCGCTGAGAGCCGCGCGGTCAATTCCTCGATCGCCAGATCGGGCCGTAGCGCGACGTGCAGCGGCGCCTTCCCTGCGCTGAGGATCGCTTCGCGCAAATCCGCCGAGAGCGCATAGATCGCGCCACCTTCGATGCCCGTGCGGGTGAAAATGGCCTCACCGCGAACGCTGTGTGCGCCAAACGTCAACGCCACGCCCTTGAGCGGCTGGCCTTCGAACCGATCGCGAAAAATGTCCGACCAGGCGATGCTGAAGCCGGAATTGGCCGGGCGCAGCGGGGATAGCTTGACGCCCTTGGCAGCAAGCGTTTCCGCCCATGCGCCGTCGGAGCCGAGCCGCGGCCAGCTGGCGCCGCCGAGCGCCAGCACGGTTGCCGTCGCCTCGATCTCGCGTTGGCCATCGGGTGTTTGAAACGTGAGGCGGCCGTCGTCATCCCACCCGGTCCAGCGATGACGCAGCGCGAACTGCACGCCCTGAGAATCCAGCCGCCGCAGCCACGCCCGCAGCAACGGTGAGGCCTTGAACGCCTTCGGGAAAACCCGGCCGCTGGAGCCGACAAAGGTCGGTTGCCCCAGTGCCTCGCTCCAGTCGCGCAGCGCCTGTGGCGGAAAGGCATCGATGGCCGCCTTCAGGTTCGGCATTGCTTCGGCGTATCGCGCGAGAAACGCGGGCAGCGGTTCGCTGTGCGTCAGATTGAGCCCGCCCCGCCCGGCCATCAGCAGCTTGCGGCCGGCGGACGGCATCGCGTCATGGACGGTGACGGCAGCGCCGCCATTGGCCAACACCTCGGCGGCCATCAGGCCGGCGGGGCCGGCACCGATGATGGCGATGTTGTTGGCGCGAGGCGATGACATGGCGTGAGTGTAAGCCGGATTCGCCTACCGCAACAAAGAACGTCATTCCGGGATGGTCCGAAGGACCAGACCTCAGGGGCGCAATTGCGCCCTGGGGAATCTCGAGATTCCGGGCTCGACGCTTCGCGTCGCCCCGGAATGACGGCGAGCGCTACAGCTTGATCCCCGCTCTCGCCGCGGCCTGCCCCACGTACTTCTGCGTCTGCTCGAACGCGCCCTGCAGCGCCTTCGCCGTGGACATATCGCCGATCGCGGCAAAGTTCGCGGCGATCGCGTCCGGCGTCCAGTCGGACTGGGCCAGGTTGATGCCTTCGGTCTCGACGACCTTGATCACCGCAAACGAGCCGGCACCGGCGCCCATGATGGTGCGGGTCGGCGCGTCCTCGCTGAGCAAGAATTCCACCGCCGGCGTGATCGCCTCGGGGCGCATCAGCGCCAGCGCCTGCGGCGGCAGCAGTTCCTCGGTCATGCGCGTCGCCGCGGTCGGCGAGATGGTGTTGACGCGGATGTTGTTCTTGCGGCCCTCCTCGGCCAGCACGTTCATCAGGCCGATCATGCCGGCTTTGGCCGCGCCGTAATTGGCCTGGCCGAAATTGCCGAACAGGCCGGATGAGGAGGTGGTGACGACGATGCGGCCGTAATTGCGCTCGCGCATGCCGGCCCACACCGCCTTGCAGCAATAGAAGGTGCCGGTGAGATGGACATCCAGCACTTTTGCGAAATCAGCGACTTCCATTTTCGTAAACGACTTGTCGCGCAGGATGCCGGCATTGGCGCACAGCAAATCGACGCTGCCCCACTCTTTGGTGGCGCGCTCGACCATCGCCGTGACCTGCTCGAAATTGGAGACATCGGCGCCGTCGGCGATCGCGGTACCGCCGGCTTTGCGGATTTCCTCAACCACGGTCTCGGCCGGGGTCAGCGAGCCACCGGTGCCGTCGCGCGCGCCGCCGAAATCATTGACGACGACCTTGGCGCCGCGGCTGGCCAGCCCCAGCGCATGCGCCCGTCCCAGACCATTGCCCGCGCCGGTGACGATTGCGACGCGTCCGTCAAACCTGATTGTCATGATTGCAGTTCCTGCTCTTCGTCATGCCCGGGCTTGACCCGGGCATCCATCCAAAATCGAGAGGTTTTTGAGCAGTGATGGATTGCCGGGTCAAGCCCGGCAATGACAGACCGGCGGCTAAGCGAAATAGATCAAGCCGAGCCAGTTGGCGACCAAAGCGGGTTTTGCTTCACCCTCGATCTCGACGGTGACATTGGTGCGCGACTGCAGCTCCTTCGGTTTGCGCAAAATTGCCTCCAGCAGCGTGAAACGGCCGCGGACGCGGGAGCCCGCGCGCACCGGCGACATGAACCGCAGCCGATCGAACCCGTAGTTGACCCCCATCGTGGTGCCTTCGATGACCGGCATCACCTCGTAGGACATGATCGACAGCAGAGACATCGTCAGAAAGCCGTGCGCCACGGTGGTGCCGTAAGCGGTTTCCTTCTTGGCGCGCTCGGGATCGACATGGATGAACTGGTGGTCCTCGATCACGTCGGCATAGAGGTTGATCCTGGCTTGATCGACCAGGTGCCAGGACGAGACGCCGATCTCCTTGCCGACCATGGCCTGATAGGCTTCAAACGACACCGGCGGCTTCTTCCAGACTTCATTCATCTATCAACTCTCCAATCCGGCGGTCCGCACTTTCTGGAGTCCCGGAAACTGTTCCTCGCGGAATTCGGCGCCGCGCAGCGCATCACCGCGATTATCGTCATGCTCGAGCCGGCGCAACTGCACGCGGCGGATTTTTCCGGAAATCGTCTTCGGCAATTCGGTGACGAGCTCGATGCGGCGGATACGCTTGAACGGTGCAAGCCGCGTATGCAGATGCGTGAAGATCGACAGCGCGGTTTCCGCCGAACGCTCCACTCCCGCCACCAGCAGCACATAGGCCTTTGGAATAGCGAGGCGGATCGGATCTGGACTCGGCACGACGGCGGCTTCCGCGACCAGTTCATGCTCCAGCAGCACGCTCTCCAGTTCGAACGGACTGATGCGGTAGTCGGAGGATTTGAACACGTCGTCGGAGCGGCCGACGAAGGTCAGATACCCCTCGTCATCGGCGAACACCACGTCGCCGCTGCGATAGAGGTCGCCATCGGCGCCGCTCAATTTGCCGTCCTCGCCCTGATAGCCCTGCATCAGGCCGGCCGGACGGTCCGAGCCGAGCACCAGTGTCACCTCGCCCTCCTTGGTCGCGTGGCCATCATTGTCGGTGATCTGCACGCGGTAGCCGGGCAACGGCCGGCCCATCGATCCGACCTTGACGGTCTGGTCCGGCGAATTGCCGGCGAGCGCCGTGGTTTCGGTCTGGCCATAGCCGTCGCGGATGGTCAGACCCCAGGCGGTGCGGACCTGATCGATGACTTCGGGATTGAGCGGCTCGCCGGCGCCGCAGACTTCGCGCAAGGAGACCTTGAAGGCCGCAAGCTTCTCCTGGATGAACAGCCGCCACACCGTCGGCGGTGCGCACAAGGTCGTCACGCCACAACGGCCGATGGTCGCGAGCAACGCCTTGGCGTCGAAGCGCGGCTGGTTGACCACGAACACGGTGGCGCCGGCATTCCAGGGCGCGAACAAGCAGCTCCAGGCATGCTTGGCCCAGCCCGGCGAGGAAATGTTGAGATGCACGTCGCCCGGCTGCAGCCCGAGCCAGAACATCGTCGACAACGCGCCGACGGGATAACTGCGCTGGCTGTGCCGCACCAGCTTTGGCTTTGCCGTGGTGCCCGAGGTGAAATAGAGCAGCATCGGGTCGTCGGCGTTGGTCGGACCATCGGCTGCGAATGTTTCCGAAGCGCCGGCGGCCTCTTCGAACGGCAACCAGCCCTCGTGCTTCGCCGTCGCGCCGACGACGATGCGCACCAGGCCTTCGGCGCCGAGACTGGCAAATTTCGCGACCTGATCCTGCGAGGCCACCACCACCTTGGCCCGGCCGCGGTCGAGGCGGTCGCGCAATTCGTCTGGTGTCAACAACGTGGTGGCTGGAATGACCACGACGCCGAGTTTCATCGCCGCCAGCATGGTCTCCCACAGCGGCACGACATTGCCGAGCAAGAGCAGCAGATGATCGCCGCGTTTCAATCCCTGTGCGCGCAGGAAGTTGGCGACCTGGTTGGAACGGCGCGACAGCGCGGCAAAGGAAAGCTTTGTCTCCTTGTCGCTGCCGGCATCGACGATCCACAGCGCCGCGCGGTCCTTGCTGTCGGAGTTACGCGCCAGTTCGGCATCGAACCAGTCCAGCGCCCAGTTGAACGGAACCGGATCCGGCCAGCGGAACCCCTTTACCGCGGTGTCGTAGTCGGTGCGGTGCTTGAGCAGAAAGGCGCGCGCTTCCTGGAAACTCGTCATCGGCTCTCCGTTATTTCCCGGCGAGACTCCGAACGTGCTGGATAATCCCGGAAAAATCCACCCCGCCATGGCCGGCGGCGTCGAACGCCTTGTAGATCTCCTGCGCGTGCTTGCCCAGAGGGGTCGCGGCGCCCGCGGCATTGGCGGCGTCCTGCGCCAGCGTCAAATCCTTCACCATCAGATTGGAGGCGAAACCGGGCTTGTAGTCGTTGTTGGCCGGAGAGGTCGGAACCGGGCCCGGCACCGGGCAATAAGTCGTCAGCGACCAGCATTGTCCCGATGAGGTCGAGGCGACGTCGAACAACGCCTGATGCGACAGGCCCAGTTTCTCGGCGAGCGCGAAGGCCTCGCCGACCGCGATCATGGAAATGCCAAGAATCATGTTGTTGCAGATCTTGGCCGCCTGCCCTGCGCCGGCGCCGCCGCAATGCACGATCTTCTTGCCCATGTTTTCCAGCACCGGCTTGGCGGCGCCGAACGCCTTCTCCTCGCCGCCGCACATGAAGGTCAGCGTCGCGCCCTTGGCGCCGCCGGTGCCGCCGGACACCGGTGCATCGACGGAAGCCATGCCGTGCTTGGCCGCCAGCGCATGCGCCTGTTTTGCACTCTCGACGTCGATGGTCGAGCAATCGATGATCAGCGCGCCCTTGGCCATCGCCGGAACCACGTCGGTCCAGACCGAGACCACGTGCTTGCCCGCGGGCAGCATGGTGATGACGGTATCCGCCCCCTTCACCGCGGCCGCGGCGCTTTCCGCAATCGTGGCGCCGTCGCTCTTGGCCTGATTCTTGGAGGCCTCGACCAGATCGAAGGCGATGACCTTATGGCCGGCCTTGACCAGGTTGGCCGCCATCGGCCCGCCCATATTGCCGAGGCCAATGAATGCGATAGTTGCCATCTCGAATCCTCCGCGTGAGCTGTTCTTGTTGTTTCAGTTGAACCTGAGTTCGTCGGCGCCGATCTCGGCGAAATAAGGCGCCTGCATCGCAGGGGTCACGTCCTCGATCCGTGGCGGCGACCATTTTGGACTGCGGTCCTTGTCGATCACGGCGGCGCGCACGCCCTCGCGGAAATCGTCGCTGGCAAACACTTCGAGGGCCGCGCGATATTCCCGCACCAGGCATTCTTCCAGCGAGGACGACGCCCGCGCCAGTCGCAGCAGTTTCAGCGTGACCACCATGCCGCGCGGCGATTTTTCGCCAAGCGTCTTCAGCGTTGAAAGCGCCAGTTCCGAGCCGTCGCGCTGCAGGGCGGCGACGATATCTTCCATCCGGTCATGGGCGAACCAGTTGTCGATTTTTGCCTGTATCGCGGCGACGGGACCGGCAGTCTCGCCGGTCGCAAAGCCATCAATAAGGGTCTTGATTTCGGCTGATGTTGCTCCGGGCCGGACTTTGGTGAGCGCCTCGCGCAGCGCGGCCAATTTGGCCGACGGCACCACCGTGTCGGCAAAGCGCGCATTAATCGCGTCTGGACCATTCATGGTTTGGCCGGTCAGGCCAAAATAGGTTCCGATCTCGCCCGGCGAATGCGAGAGTAGCCAGGTGCCGCCGACATCTGGGAAAAATCCGAGGCCGACTTCAGGCATGGCGAGCTTTGTCCGCTCGGTCACCACGCGATGGCTGCTGTGGGCGGATAGCCCGACGCCGCCGCCCATTACGATGCCGTCCATGAAGGCGACATAGGGCTTTGGGAATCTCTTGATGCGGGCGTTGAGGATGTATTCCTCGCGCCACAGGATTTTGCCGAGATCGCCGGCGACCTTCGAGCTTTCCCAGAGCGCGCGGATATCGCCGCCGGCGCAGAGGCCGCGCTCGCCTGCCCCCTCAAGCAGGATCACCGCGACCGCTGGATCGGCCTCGAACTGATCGAGCGCCTTGTCGATGTCGCGAAACATCTCCAACGTCACGGCATTGATCGCCTTCGGCCGGTTGAGGCGGATTACGCCGCAAGATCCCTCGCGCCGCGCGATCAGGTCACCCTCTGGCGATTCGACTGCTGTCATCGCGCGCCTTCGATCAGTTTTCGCGACACAATCAACCGCATGATCTCGTTGGTCCCTTCCAGGATCTGGTGCACGCGCAAATCGCGCACGATCTTTTCGATGCCGTATTCGCTGAGGTAACCGTAGCCGCCATGCAGTTGCAGCGCCTGGTTGGCAACCTCGAAACCGACATCGGTGCCAAAGCGTTTGGCCATCGCGCACAGCATGGTTGCGTCCGCATCCTTGCGGTCGAGCGCGGCGGCTGCGCGCCACACAAAGGTCCGCGCAGCTTCCAGTTCGGTCGCCATGTCGGCGAGGCGAAACTGCAGCGCCTGGAATTCGTCGAGGCGCTTGCCAAAGGCTTTCCGCTCTTTCATGTAGCTAAGCGATTTATCGAGCGCGTTCTGCGCGCCGCCGAGCGAACAGGCGGCGATGTTGATGCGGCCGCCATCGAGCCCGGCCATCGCGATCTTGAAGCCGATCCCTTCGTCGCCGAGGCGATTTTCGATCGGTACGCGAGCGTTTTCGAAAATCACCGCGCGGGTCGGCTGGGCGTTCCAGCCCATCTTGCGCTCATTGGCGCCGAACGACAGCCCTGGCATATCGCCCTCGATCACCAGGGTCGAGATGCCGCCGGGGCCATCGGCGCCGGTGCGCACCATCACCACATAGAGATCGCCCTTGCCGGCGCCTGAAATGAACTGTTTCTGGCCGTTGAGCACGTAGTGATCGCCGTCGCGCACCGCGCGGGTACGCAAGGCAGCCGCGTCCGATCCGGAGCCCGGCTCGGTCAGGCAATAGCTCGCCAGCAGCTCCATGGTGCAGAGTTTTGGCAACCACTTCTGGCGCTGGGTATCGTTGCCATAGGCATCGATCATCCAGGACGCCATGTTGTGGATCGAGATGAACGCCGACACCGTCGGGCAGCCCTGCGCCAGGGCCTCGAAGATCAGCGCGGCGTCGAACCGCGTCAGCGCCGAGCCGCCGACATCGTCGCGGATATAGACCCCGCCGATGCCGAGCGTCGCGGCCTCGCGCATCACGTCGACGGGAAAATGCTTTTCCTCGTCCCAGCGGATCGCATGCGGCGCGATTTTTTCCGCGGCGAACTCCCGCGCCATATCGCGAACCGCAATCTGGTCCTCGTTGAGAGCGAAATGCATTTTGCGCTCGGCTTCTGCGCGCTAGTTCATCGTCGGAATCGAGAACTCCGCGCCCTCCTTCACACCCGACGGCCAGCGCGAGGTGATGGTCTTGGTCTTGGTGTAGAAGCGGATCGAATCCGGGCCGTGCTGATTGAGATCGCCGAAGCCGGACTTCTTCCAGCCACCAAACGTGTAATAGGCGATCGGCACCGGGATCGGCACGTTGATGCCGACCATGCCGACTTCGACCTTGGCGGCGAAATCGCGCGCGGCGTCGCCGTCGCGGGTGAAGATCGCAACGCCATTGCCATAGTCATGGTCCGACGGCAGCGCCAGCGCTTCCTTGTAGTCGTGCGCGCGCACCACCGACAGCACCGGCCCAAAAATCTCTTCCTTGTAGATCCGCATGTCCTTGGTGACGTTGTCGAACAGCGAACCGCCGAGATAGAATCCCTTCTCATAGCCCTGCATCTTGAAGCCACGGCCGTCGACGGCGAGCGTCGCGCCTTCCTTGACGCCGATATCGATGTAGCTCTTCACCTTCTCGACCGCTTCGCGCGTCACCAGCGGGCCGTAATCGGCGGAGGGATCGATCGAGGTGCCGATCTTGAGCGACTCCACGCGCGGGATCAGCTTTTCCATCAGGCGATCGGCGGCGGTCTTGCCCACGGGCACCACGACCGAAATCGCCATGCAGCGCTCGCCGGCCGAACCGTAGCCGGCGCCGATCAGGGCATCGACAGCTTGGTCCATATCGGCGTCGGGCATGACGATGGCGTGGTTCTTGGCGCCGCCGAAACACTGGCACCGCTTGCCGGTCTGTGCAGCGCGCTCGTAGATGTACTGCGCAATCGGCGTCGAGCCGACAAAGCCGATCGCCTTGATATCGGGATCGTCGAGGATGGCGTCGACGGCCTCCTTGTCGCCGTTGACGACGTTGAGCACGCCGGGCGGCAGGCCGGCCTCGATCATCAGGGCGGCCAGCATCATTGGCACGCCGGGATCGCGCTCCGACGGCTTCAGGATGAAGGCATTGCCGCAGGCGATCGCCGGCGCGAATTTCCACATCGGGATCATCGCCGGGAAATTGAACGGCGTGATGCCGGCGACGACGCCGAGCGGTTGCCGCATCGAATAGATGTCGATGCCGGGGCCGGCGCCTTCGGTGTATTCGCCCTTCATCAGGTGCGGAATGCCGCAGGCGAATTCGGCGACTTCGAGTCCGCGCTGGATATCGCCCTTGGCGTCGGGAACGGTTTTGCCATGCTCACGCGCAAGGCAATCAGCGAGTTTGTCGTAATCACGCTGTACCAGTTCGACGAATTTCATCATCACGCGCGCGCGGCGCTGCGGGTTGGTCGCGGCCCATTCCGGCTGAGCTGCCCTGGCGTTCTCGACGGCGGCGTGAACCTCGGCCTTGGAGGCTAACGCCACCTTGGCCTGGACGTCTCCGGTCATCGGCTCGAAAACGTCGGCCGTCCGGCCCGAATTGCCCTTGACCTCTTTGCCGCCGATGAAATGTCCGATTGAACGCATGAATCTTCTCCCTAGACCCGGTTAGATCGCTTTACCGCCCTTTTTGACCTGCATTTCCTAGGATACAAGTGCGATAAATTGCACCATAGATGTGCGGAAATGCTGGATCAAGGCGGCGGTACGATCGATTGGGATGACTTCCGTTTTCTGCTGGCGATTGCGCGCGGCGGAACGGTATCCGCTGCCGCAAAACAGCTTGGCGTCGATCATGCCACAGTGATCCGGCGTGTCGACCGGCTGGAACGGCATCTGTCCGCAAAACTGTTTGATCGGCGTAAAACCGGATATTTGCTGACCGAGGCCGGCCAGCGCGTCGCCGACAGCGCGGAAGCAATGGAATCGACCATCGTCGCCAACCAGGAGGCGGTCGGCGGCTCCCGCGCGCATCTGACCGGCACGGTGCGGATCGGGGCGCCGGACGGGTTTGGCAGCCACTTCCTAGCCTCGCGGCTGGTAAAATTCGTCGAGCGATACCCGGACCTCGACCTGCAGCTGGTCGCCACCGCGCGGCTGTTCAGCCTCTCCAAGCGCGAGGCCGATATCGCGATCAGCCTGACGATGCCGAAGGAAGGCCGGATCGTGGGGCGCAAGCTGCTCGACTACAGCCTCGGGCTTTATGCCGCCCCCGCCTATCTCGATCGCGCGCCCGGGATTACCGGGCGCAGTGACCTCGCCGCACATCGTTTCGTCGGCTACATCGAGGAACTGCTGTTCACGCCGGAACTGGATTATCTGCCGCAGGTTAGCCCGAAGATCTCCGCTAAATTCCGCAGCGCCAATCTGATCGCCCAGCTCAACGCCACCATCGCCGGCTTCGGCATCGCCGTGCTGCCGCATTTCATGGCGACGGCGCATCCCGAGCTGCGCCCGGTGCTGCCGGACGAGATCACGATCTCGCGGACGTTCTGGCTGCTGATGCATGCCGACAGCAAGGATCTGGCGCGGATCCGCGCGGTGGCGGATTACATCTATGAGACGGTGGAGAACGAGCGCGCGCTGTTTAGTGGGCGGTGAAGCGACGTGTGTCGTCCCGGCGAAGGCCGGGACCCATAACCACAGGCTGCAATCGTCTGCCGAGATCGTTGTTAATTGCTTTCTTTTCCAACACGGCCGTCACGGCGTATGGGTCCCGGCCTTCGCCGGGACGACAGCGGTGGTGGTGGCTTCTAATTCGGCTTCGACTTCGCTGCGGCCTTCTTCGCCGCCGGTTTCGCCGCCGCCGCGCGACCGAGCACGGCCTCGCGCCCGGCGGCCAGCATTTCGTCGGAAAACTCGCCATTGCCGGCGATCCGCGACAGCACCAGCGTGCCCATCATGGTCGCGAGCGCCGCGACCGCCTGCTTGCGCGCGACTTTGCGCGGCACGTCGAGAATCTGATCGGCCATCATGTCGATCATCGCTTCCAGCTTGGCCGCAAAAGCCTTCCGCGTCTTCGCGCTCTCACGCGCGATCTCGGCGCCGAGCGTCGGAATCGCGCAGCCATGGCCGGGATCGTCGCGATGAACAGGCGTCAGATAGTTCTCGACGATGGTTGCGAGACGCTTGTCCGGCGGGGTCTCGTCGGCGACCTTGCGCCAGCGCTCGGTCGAGCGGTCCATCGCATAGGCAAAGGCTTCGATGACCAGCGCCTCGCGGGAATCGAAATGGGCGTAGAAGCCGCCATGGGTCAGGCCGGCCTCCTTCATCAGGTCGGCGACGCCGATGCCATGCGCGCCCTTTTCGCGAAGCCGCACGGACGCCTTCTTCACGATCCGCGCGTGGGTTTCCTGCTTGTGCTCCTTCGAATAGCGCATCGCGATTCCTGAACCATTAGATGTTTGCAGTCATATAATAGCAGTTGCGTGCGAAAAAAGCTGCACCTATTTCGTCTTAGGCCCCTCGCCGATCATCGAGAAGGTGGCGGTCGCGTGCACTGCAAGATTGCCGGCGCCGTCGCGGACAAAGCCTTCGGTATAGCTGGTCTGGCGGCCGAGTTTTATGATTTTGCCTTCGGCCGAGATCTTGCCCGACTTGACCGAGAGCGGTCGCAGATAGGTCAGCTTGAGATCGAGGGTCACCGCGCCCTGCCCGGCCGGAAGCATGGTCGAGATCGCACAACCCATGGCGGTATCGAGCAGAGCTGCCGCGGTTGCGCCGTGCAGCAGACCGATGGTATTTTCCAGGCTCTCGTGCGGTTGGAGTTCCATCACGATCCGCCCCGGTTCGACAGTGCGAAGGCGGAAATCGATCAGGCGGGCCATCGGCGGTTCCGGCAGCACGCCGTCGCGGATCGCGCACATCGCCTCCATGCCCGTCATCCCTGCGGCGGCCTTCGCGGCCGGCCCCGGCGCCTGCCAGTCGACCACGCGCTCCCGGCGCATGGCTGAAGAAAACAGGTCGGCGGTATCAATCGCGCTCATGGCAACTCCTTTTAGATGACGATTGTCATATTATATGGCCGACCGTCGCCGCGCAACGCCTCTCGCCTGCCTGCCCTTGACAATTCAGCGCATTGTCCGGGAAGTGGCGTGAACCGTGCCATTGAACCCAAAAACCAAAACCAATCAGAGAAAATCAGATGGAAATGCTCAATCCCCATTGCGGTATCGACCGCGATCCGCGCGGCGTGGTGCGGCTGTCGATCTGCAACGCCGGTTCGCTGAACATCCTGAGCTCGGCCGTCACATCAGGCGTACGCGAAGGCTTTGAGAAACTCGCCACCGATCGGACCATTCGCGCGGTGATCCTGGCCGGCCAAAGCGAGAAGAGCATGATCGGCGGCGCCGACATCAAGGAAATGGCAAAACTCGACCAGAAATCCGCCGAAGCCTTCATCACGCGGCTGCGCGACCTCTGCGAAGCCGTGCGCCAATTCCCGGCGCCCGTGATCGCGCGGTTGCCGGGCTGGTGTCTCGGCGGCGGCCTTGAAGTCGCGGCTGCCTGCGATTTCCGGATTGCCGCGCACGACGCCCATTTTGGCATGCCGGAGGTCAAGGTCGGGATTCCCTCGGTGATCCACGCAGCACTCTTGCCGCGGCTGATCGGCTGGGGCCGCGCCCGCTGGCTTGTCATGACGGCCGAAAACATCGACGCGCCGACGGCGCTGGCCTGGGGACTGGTCGACAAGGTCGCGCCGGCCGGCGGCCTCGATGACGCGGTCGAGCATACGGTCAAGGCGCTGCTCGAATGCGGAGCGGAAGCGCTGCGTTCGCAGAAGGCGCTCATGCGACAATGGGAAGAGCTGCCGCTGACGGAATCTGTCAATCTTAGCGTTGGCGTATTCGGGCAGTCCTTCCTGACCGGCGAACCGCAGCGGATGATGCAGGGATTTCTCGACCGGAAGCGATAGGCGCAGGAGAAGAAATGGAACGGTCGTTCGACGCAATCGTACTCGGTTTGGGAGCAATGGGCTCCGCCGCGACTTACCAGCTGGCCAGTCGAGGCGCCTCCGTTCTCGGGATTGATCAGTTCAAGCCGCCTCATGAGTTGGGTTCGACGCACGGCGATACCCGAATTACGCGTATCGCCTGCGGCGAGGGTCCCGAGTATTCGCCATTTGCCCAGCGGTCGCACGAGATATGGCGCGACATCGAGAGCCGAACCGGTCGGGATCTTTTCACCCAAAATGGACTGCTGGTGATCTCAGGCAAGGGTCAGCGTGCAGCTGGACATGAAAATCCGGAATTCCTCAAGACCACGGTGGCAGCGGCCGACGAGGCCAGGATCCACTACGAAATTCTGGATGGCAAAACGATCAAGGAACGTTTTCCCGCCTTCAATGTCAACGACGACGACGAAGCCTATTTCGACGAGGTCAGCGGCTTTGTGCGACCTGAATCATGCGTCGAGGCACAGCTTCAGCTCGCGGCCACCTCGGGCGCCGTGCTGCGCTTTTACGAGAAGGTGCTCAAATTCGAACCCGATGGCGACGGCGTGCAGGTGACGACAGGCGTCAGCACCTATCGCGCCAAAAAACTCATCGTAACCGCTGGTCCATGGATCAACCAGGTATTAGGCCTGGATCGGCAATTCAGCATAACACGGCAGGTGCTTTACTGGTTTGGCCTGAAAAACCAGCACCAATACCCGGAATTTCTTCCAGAGCGATTTCCGGTTTACATCTGGCAACTTCCGGCACCCCAGAGCATCTACGGCTTTCCATTGATTGGCCACCCCGAACAAGGGGTGAAGATCGCCACCGAGCAGTATGTCGATACTACGACGCCCGACACGGTTCGCCGGAGCGTTGATCCAGACGAGATCACCAGGATGTTCAGAACCTATGTCGGGCCGTTCTTCCCCGGCCTCGACGAAAATTGCGTGAAGGCGAAGGTGTGCCTTTACACCTGTGTGAAGAACGCCCGATTTATCATTGACCATCACCCCGACATGAAGAACGTCATCATCGCCTCGCCGTGCTCGGGACACGGGTTCAAACATTCCGCAGCTGTTGGAGAAACCCTTGCGCAGATGGCGCTTGGTCAATCACATCTGGACGTAAGCAAGTTCTCGTTTTCAGGCGCTATCTGAGATCCCGGCGCGCTTCGCCGCAAAAGGCGGCCACGTCACGACAATTTATCCCCCGCCTCAACGGCCCTCGAATTTCGGCTCGCGCTTCTCCATGAAGGCATTGATGCCTTCCTGCATGTCCTGCGTCTTGAACAGCGGCAGGAGCTGCAGATAGACGTGGTGCACATGGTCCGGGAATGTTTCGTTCAGCCCCATCCGCATCATCCGCTTGGCGGCCTGCACCGCCAAAGGCGCATTGGCGGCAATCTCCCGCGCCACCGCACGCGCCCTCCCCATCAGATCCGCATCAGGAACCACCTCGTTGGCGAGTCCCCATTCGAGGCATTCGCGCGCGCTGAGCGTGCGCCCGGTAAAGATCAGTTCGGAGGCCTTGGCCCAACCAATCATGCGCGGCAGGAACCAGGTGCCGCCGGACTCCGGTACTACCCCGCGCTTGACGAAGGCGGCAGCCAATTTGGCGGATTCCGCCATGATGCGGATGTCGCAACCGAGCGCGGTATCCATGCCGTAGCCCGCAGCGCCGCCGTTGACGGCGCAGATCGTCGGCTTGTCCATCGCCTGCATCACCGTCGGCGGCGTGTTGCGCAGGTCGAGCGAGGTGCTCGATGAGGCCGAGCTGAGCCCATCCCCGCTGCGCTCCTTGCGCAAATCCAGCCCCGCGCAAAAGGCCCGCCCCTTGCCGGTCAGGATCACGCAGCGCACGGCCTTGTCCTCATTGGCCCTGATCAGGAGGCGCGTCAGGTCGTTCAGCATCGGCCCGGAGATGGTGTTCATACGCTCAGGCGCATTGAGCGTGATGACCGCAATACCCTCGTCGACCTCGTAGAGAACTTCGTTGGATTCCGTCTGCTCGCTGCGGGCTGGCTGATTCATCGTACGGCCTTCTTTCAATCGTGAAGGTTGTTCGCGTTCGACACATGCTGCCTTGCCATCCCGCTTCTTTCAAGCTGTAGTCGGCGTGAACAAGGAACCGGATGAACAAAGCGGGAAACGCATGAGACCTGCCGGCAAGGGGCCGCTGGATTCGCTCTACTTCAACTATCCGATCTTTCCGGCGCGGCGCGTGCCCGAACTGGACGGCGTGGCCGCTCGCCATCCCGTTGCGATCGTCGGCGCCGGCCCGATCGGGATGACGGCAGCGCTGGTGCTGGCGCGCTACGGCGTTCGCAGCGTGCTGATCGATCGCAAGGACACTTTCAACGACGGCAGCCGCGCACTCTGCATCGCCCGGCCGAGCATGCATATCCTGGAACGGATCGGCGCGGTCGCGCCCTTCCTCCAGAAATCACTGGGATGGCGCTACGGCCGCAGCTACTACCGCGGCGAGCAGATCTTCCGGCTCGAGATGCCGCATCCGCCGAATGAAAAATATCTGCCGATGTACAATCTGCAGCAGCAGTATATCGAGCAATATCTGCATGACGCGGTCGCGGCGTGCGACCTCATCGACATGCGCTGGCAGAGCGAGCTTTCCGACATCAAGCCGAACGCGGATGGCGTTTCGATCGGCATTGCCTCGCCCGCCGGCAACTACCGCCTCGATGCCGGGTATGTCCTGGCCGCCGACGGCGCGCGCTCGCCGATCCGATCGCAGCTCGGGTTGCGGATGAAGGGCGACAATTACGAAGGTCGCTACGTGATTGCGGATATCCGCATGGATCACGATTTCCCGACCGAACGCCGGGCCTTCTTCGAGCCGAGTGGCAATCCCGGCGGCACGGTGCTGATCCACAAGCAACCGGAAGGGATCTGGCGCATCGACTACCAGCTTCGCGAAGGCGAAAGCGAACAGGATGCGATGCGCGAGGAAAACATCCGCGCCCGCGTCGGCGCCATCCTTGGTGACATCGGCCACGACAGACCGTGGGAACTGGAATGGTGGAGCGTCTATTCCGCCAACACGCTCTGCCTCGACGACTACCGGCACGGCCGGGTGTTCTTCATCGGCGACGCCGCGCACATCGTGCCGATTTTTGGCGTGCGCGGCCTCAACAACGGCCTCGCGGATGCCGAAAATCTCGGCTGGAAGCTGGCGCTCGTCCTCAACGGCGCGGCGGATGAAGTCCTGCTCGACAGCTATTCGCCGGAGCGCCGCGGCGCCACGCTGGACGTGTTCGCCAACGCCACCAAGAGCACGCGCTTCATGACGCCGCCGACCCGTGGCTGGCGGCTGGCGCGGGAGGCGGCGCTGTCGCTGAGCCTGAAGCACGAATTTCCGCGCGGCCTTGCCAATCCTCGGCAGATGCAGCCCTACACCTATTCCGAGAGCCCGCTGACACCCTATGCCATCAGAGATGCCGAGTTTACGGGCGGCCCCGTCTGCGGCAGCGTTGCGCCGAACGCGAAGCTTCCCGACGGCAGTCATTTGCTGGATCAGGCCGGCATTGGCATGACGGCAATCCTGTTCTGCCGGGGCGCGCCGTCCACCGACGACATTATGCTCCTCGACCGGCTTCGCAACACGGACAAGCGCCTTGCCGCACTCTTGATCGGAACCAGTCACATCAGCGATGCCGACGGCGAGATCGCTCGCCTGTACGCGGCGGCTCCTGGCACGCTTTATCTGCTGCGTCCCGACCTGCATGTCGCCGGGCGATGGAAAACGATCGCCGCAAATGAGGTGCTGCGGACCGCCGCCTTGTGCCTCGGGAGGGCCAGAGCATGAGCACGATGCCATCAGCGGATTTCGAAACCGCCTATGAGACGCTCGCAACGGCCATCGATTCGGCCGGGCCCGAGCGCGAGGCACTGTTCCTGACCCGGCTGGCGCTGCTGCTCGGCCACGAGCTCGGTGACATCGCCGTGTTCCAGAACGCAATCCGGACGGCGCTCGACGGGCTGGAATAGCGCGACGCCGCTCCGTAGCGGCCTGCCCGGCAAACGGATCAATCCAGCTCATCCGAAAGCCAAGATTTTCTCATGGAATGATCCACTCATTTCCGTGAGATCATCCGTTGCAATTTTTGCAGCGCATCATATGATGTTCATAATCTTATTATTCGAACATCCCTGGGAGTTCCGCCATGGCCGCCTCCGATCCCGTCGTCATCCTGTCCGCCGCCCGCACGCCGCTTGGCCGGTTCATGGGCGAGTTGTCACCCTTCAGCGCCCACAAGCTCGGCTCGCATGTGATCGGCGCGGCGCTGGAACGCGCAAAACTGGCGCCGGAGCGGATCGACGAAGTGTTCATGGGCAATGTGCTGCCGGCCGGCCAGGGCCAGGCCCCGGCGCGCCAGGCCGCACGCGGCGCCAAGCTGCGGGATGCCACCGGCGCCACGACCGTCAACAAGGTCTGCGGCTCCGGCATGAAGGCCACCATGCTGGCGCACGACATCATCAAGGCCGGTTCGGCCGAGATCGTGCTGTCGGGCGGCATGGAGAGCATGTCGAACGCGCCCTATCTGCTGAGCAAGGCGCGCGCGGGTTACCGCGCCGGCCATGACCGGATCATCGACCACATGATGATGGACGGGCTTGAGGACGCCTATGAGACCGGCCGCTCGATGGGTGATTTCGGCGAGGCCACCGCGGAAGCCTATCAGTTCACCCGCGCCGATCAGGACGCCTACGCGATCGAGACGCTGACGCGCGCGCGCAAGGCGGTGGAAGGCGGCGCGTTCAAGGCCGAGATCGTCCCCATTACGGTAGCTGAGAAAGCCGGTCCGCGCGTGATCGCCAATGACGAGCATCCGCTCAAGGTGGATCCCGCCAAAATTCCCGGGCTGAAGGCGGCGTTCCGCGCCAACGGCACGATTACGCCCGCCGCCTCCTCCGCCAACGCCGACGGCGCCGCGGCGCTGATCCTGGCGCGGCGCTCGCTCGCCGATCGCGAAGGTCTTCCCACGCTCGCCGAGATCAAGGGCCACGCCACCCACAGCCAGGAGCCGCAATGGTTCACCACGGCGCCGATCCCGGCGATCCGGAAGCTGCTCGACAAGGTCGGCTGGAGCGTCGGCGATGTCGATCTGTTCGAGATCAACGAGGCGTTTGCAGTGGTGGCGATGGCGGCGCAGCGCGACCTCGGGATTCCCCGCGCGAAGCTGAACGTCAACGGCGGCGCCTGCGCGCTCGGTCATCCGATCGGCGCCACCGGCGCGCGCCTGATCGTCACGCTGCTGCATGCGCTGGAAGCGCAGAACCTGAAGCGCGGCGTCGCGGCGCTCTGTATCGGCGGCGGCGAAGCCACCGCGATCGCGGTCGAGCGCATCGTGCATTAGATGCATGTCCGAAAACGAGGGAAGTTCAGCATTTATGTCGCTAGGCGTTTGTGTCAGGATGTGGTGCTCCGCCACATCCTGCAAACCTTCCAATTGAATTTTTCAGAGGCCCAATGATTTCGAACTGGCTCTCCGCCGCCCTCGCCCGCCGCAACATCCATTATGGCTGGGCGATGGTCGGCGTGACCTTCTTCACCGCGCTGATCTCGGCCGGCACCGTTGGCGCGCCCGGCGTGTTCATCGTGCCGCTGCAGGAGGAATTCCACTGGAGCGCTGCCGAGATCTCCTCGGCGCTGTCGATCCGCTTCATCCTGTTCGGGCTGATGGCGCCGTTCGCGGCAGCCCTGCTGAACCGTTACGGCCTGCGCAACATGTCGCTGTTGTCGTTGCTGATCGTCGGCACAGCGCTGATCGCGTCGCTGTTCATGACCCAGGTCTGGCACCTGATGCTGCTGTGGGGCGTCGTGATCGGTCTCGGCACCGGCATGACCGCGCTGGTGCTCGGCGCCACGATTTCGGCTCGCTGGTTCGTGGCGCGACGCGGTTTGGTGGTCGGCATCCTCACCGCGAGCGTGGCGACGGGCCAGCTCGTGTTCCTGCCGCTACTCGCCACGCTGACGCAGCATTACGGCTGGCGGACCGCGCTGGGATTGATCTGCGTGATGCTCGGCGTCGCGGCCTTTGCCGTGGCGATGATCATGCGCGACCGCCCGAGCGACCTCGGTTTGCGTCCATACGGCGATACGGGCACCGAGCCGATCGCAGCGCCGCCGCCGAGCAACGCGCCAATCATGGCCGCGGCGCTCGGCACCTTGCGCGACGCCTCGAAGACGAAAGTGTTCTGGATCCTGTTCGGCACCTTCTTCATCTGCGGCGCCAGCACCAACGGCCTGATCCAGGTGCATCTGATTCCGATGTGCTTCGATTACGGCATCCCGCAGGTCCAGGCCGCGAGCCTGCTTGCCGCGATGGGCATCTTCGATTTCGTCGGCACCATCGTGTCCGGCTGGCTGTCGGACCGCTACGACAATCGCTGGCTGCTGTTCTGGTATTACGGCCTGCGTGGGCTCTCGCTGCTGTTCTTACCCTTTACGGATTTCTCGTTCTACGGCCTGTCGGTGTTCGCGGTGTTCTATGGACTGGACTGGATCGCCACGGTGCCGCCGACGGTACGCCTGACCGCGCAGCGGTTCGGAGCGGAACGCGCCAATCTGGTGTTCGGCTGGATTTTCGCCGGCCACCAATTGGGCGCCGGCGTCGCGGCCTTCGGTGCGGGCCTGTGGCGGACGGTCTCTGGGACCTACCTGCACGCGTTCTTCGCCGCCGGTGCGCTCTGCATCGTCGCGGCCCTGATCACGCTGGCGATCTCGCGGCCGGCGCCGAAGCCGGCGGCGGCAGTGGCGCCGGCGTAAAGCTCAATACGTGATGGTGGCGCGAACACCCACCATCACGCCGTCCTTGATGCGCTTGGACTGCGTCGGATCGTTCGGATCGGGTATGCCGCCACCGGGATGGGCGATGTACTGCACCACCGGTTGCAGCAGAAAGCCCGGCCGCACTTCGTGCTGGTAGGTGATCTCCAGGATCGCCTCATAATCGCGCACCGGGTACGGCGTGCCGGTAAAGATCTGCGTGTCGCGGTCGAGCGCGCGGGCGCGATCGGAGATCCGCGCATAGGTCGCGGCGATCCCGAACCTGTCGTTCGGGCGCTGCGCGCTGAAGCCGGTGAACAGGAAGCCGCCATCGATATAGGCGCTGACCAGGTTGCGGTCCGACGGGCTCATCGAGGCACGCATGAAGAAGGCGATGCCCTTGTCGGAGCCCGGCGACGCGCGCATCAACAACTGCTCGTAGACCATGAACACGCCGGGATTCCGCCGCCGCCATGCGGTCTCGCCATTGCTGTTGGGATCGGCCAGCGACAGGCCATCGGCGGAGAGCCGCTGATCCGGAAACGACTTTATGTGGTACCAGCCGCCGCCGGTGATCGTCCCGGGCAGCCGGCTTTCACCAAGTTCAACTTTGTATTTGAGCTGGGCGATCCACCACGGTGGATCGCTGACGCGAAACAACAGCCCGTGGGGATTCTTGATCTGCGGATCTTCCGGCCCTGGTGGAGCCGAGTCGCCGTTAAACAGCGCGAAGTACGCCGTGAGCCGGTCCGTGAGTTCGGCTTTCACCCTGATGCCCATCACCGAGAGTGGTGGCGACGGCCCGCCGCTCGGCAAATTGATGCCGGCATGGCCCGGCCAGCCCAGCGCCGAATTGACGAAGATGTCGTCATAGGAACTGTCGATGAACTCGATGTCGGACGCCTGCTGCCCGACACGGACGGCGAGCTTGCCGCCAAGCAGCTTCTGCTCGACCCAGAATTCGTAGAGCCGCGTGGCCGGCAACGCCTCGACGCCGCTGGCCAGCATCAGATTGCCGATATAGCTGCGGGACAGCCCGTCGCCGTGGATCTGGAACATGTTGGCGTGGAAGCTGGCGCCGGTCCAACCCGCCACCTTCTCCAGATCGATCGTGGTGCCCAAATCGAGACGGCCGGTGTAGATCGCCCCCGTCCGCATGCCGCCGGAGATATTGGCGAGCCCCTCTCCGATGTAGATCAGACTGAACTGATAGCCGGCATCCGCCAAGGCTTCGCGCGCGTCCTGTGGCGTTTCCTTTGGCTTCGCCGGAGCGGTGTCGGCATACGCGACCGGTGCGAGTACAAGACAGGCCGCCGTCGCGAGCAAGGTGACGGCGCGGGAAAGAACGCTGTACATGGTGTCGATACCGCCGCCGACTGCTCTATTTGAAGAAGCCTGAGCGGCGCATGGCGAGATAGGCCGCACCGGCGACGCCAACCATGATCGCCGCCGCCCACAAAAATCCGGTTTCGGTGTCGGTGAGCGGCAGGCCCTTGGTGTTCATGCCGAAGATGCCGGTCACCAGCGTCGGAGGCAGCAGCATCGTCGTGACGATGGACAGCGTGTGGAGGTGCCGGTTGCTCTCCTCCTCCATCTTGAAATGTATTTCATCCTCCAGCAGGCGGCTGCGCTCGCGCAGTTCGACGATATCGTGGTCGAGGCCATCGAGCCGCTGCGCCAGTTTTCCGGCCTGAAGCCGCAGCGCCGGGCTGAGGTGTTCAACGCTCTTCTGCTCGAGCCGGTGGAACAGCACGCGCAATCCCGCCAGCTGCCGGTGCAAACGCACGCAGGTCCGCCGCGACCGGCCAAGTGCTGCGCGCATTTCCGATCTTGTCTCGCCTGCGAGAATCCGCTCCTCGATATTGTCGATTGCGGTGCCGATCTTGTCGGCCATGCGGTCCATGGTATCGGCGACCTCGTCGACGATCTTCTCCAGCAACGCGGCGACGGTATCGACGCGATGACCGCTCTCCAGCACACGGCGGGTGGCATCGACGGCGCAAAGCGCCTGATGCCGGCCACTGATGAGAAAGCGTTCGGTCATCGCGAAACGAAGAAATCCGGTTTCCTCGGTCGCGGTGTCGATGGCGCGGACGAGATCGGAGAACACGCCGTAGACGCAATGGTCCGAGATGTGGAGTTGCTGATAATTGTCTTTCGACAGCAGCAGCTCGCGCGCCGGCAGTGGCACGTCCACACCCGCCAGCCACGACCGCGCCCTTGCGTCGGTCAGATTAAAGTGCAGCCACAGCCGCCCGTCATGGCTGAATTCGATCGGCACGTTGATCGGCAGCGGCTCGGCGCTGCCATCGCTGTGCAGGCGAAACACCCACACCAGTCCCGGGATAGCCGAAGCGGCATCCGGGATAGCCGAAGCGGCATCAGCTATCGGCATGCCGACACCTATTGCAGGCTCGGCCAACGTATCCATCGAAGACATCAGCAGCCCCCGCCAAACCCTGCGCAGCGGCCATAGGAGAACTCAGCCGCAGCGGCCCTCGTGCATGCCAGGCGATTCAATTGCACTATTGTTACAGTTTGATGTCACCGAAGAGATCGCTCTCGCCGCCTACTCCGCGGCGAGACCGGTTACCGCTGCCTGTTCGACTTCCTTGTTGTAGTCGTGAACCACGCGGCCGAACGGCAACGTCAGGTCGGCCAGGAAATGATGGGCGCCGACCACCCGGCGCACCGGAACATCCGCCACCGGCGCGTTGACGTGCGGCACCAGATGCAACCGCCCCGGCCCGATCCATGAGCCCTTGACGACGATGTCGGTGAGATTGATCGCGACGAGCTGACAGATCTCGAGGCGGCCATCGACGCCCGGGATCATCTTGAGATTGATCTGCGTCTTCGACAGCGTGGCGCGCGTGATTTCACCATTGCCGGCCATGCTTTCGTGCTTGTAGCCCATGGTGCCCATCGCCACGAGCTGGCCAGCATATTCCAGCGTGCCGGTGAAGGTGTCCTTGACGATCTCGAGTTTTGGGTGGGCGTATTTCTTCGGAAAGCCCCAGATTTCGCGCCCCGCTGCGATCGGCGGATCGTCGTCGAGATACATTTGCGAGACGAAATTGACTTCCTCGCCATGCAGCCGCGCCGGGATGACCAGCCCGGATTCGGTGTAGCTGCCGAAGCCGGAACTGTCCGGCATCTTGATCCATTCATAGTGCACGATCGGCTGATCGACCGGCTCCAGCGGCTCGGGCAATCCGGCGCGGATCAGTTCGGGATCGGTCTCATAGGTGATGACGAGGAATTCGCGGTTGACGAAACGATACGGACCGGCGGGATAGCTTGGCCCTGCGGCCGGCATCGACGGAAACTTGAGCAAGTCTTCCCTGCGCATTGCAATCCCCTGCTGAAAATCGTCCTGCCGATTGCTAGCGGCCGAAATTGACAGGGATGTGAGGGATTTCCTTCAGCGTCATGACCGCAAATTTCGGCCTCCGTTTTTCGAACACGTCAATGCTTCAGGCGCAGGCAAAACGCGAGGCGGCAAAAGCCGATCGACACATTTGTCATCATCGCGTCACCAGCGCGCGGAATTGTCGGGCAGTTTTGGAGTAATGAACATGGACGCGCGAACCCCACATCTCGAACAGACCATCCATGCGCGCGGCTGGCGGCCGGAGCGCTGCGACCGCGTTGCGCTGGTGCTGCAGGGCGGCGGCGCGCTCGGCGCCTATCAGGCCGGCGTCTATCAGGCCCTGCACGAGGCCCATATCGAGCCGGACTGGGTGTGCGGAGTGTCGATCGGCGCGATCAATTCGGCGATCATCGCCGGCAACCCGCCGGAGCGCCGGCTCGAACGCTTGCAGATTTTCTGGGACCGCATCACCAGCCGCAAGATCTGGCACTACACGCCGGACGGCGACATCTATCGCAAGGCGCGCAATTTCGCGAGCTCGCTCATGACGACGTCGCTGGGCCAGCCCGGCTTCTTCACCCCGCACATGACCAACCCGTGGCTCAGCGCCACCGGCGCCCGGACGGCGACGAGCTATTACGACACCGAGCCGCTGCGCCAGACGCTGCTCGAGCTCGTCGATTTCGACATGATCAACGACAAGCGGATCCGGTTTGCGGTGGGCGCGGTCAACGTGCTGTCAGGCAATTTCATTTATTTCGACAACGCCCATGACGAGATCATTCCCGAGCACATCATGGCGAGCGGCGCGCTGCCGCCGGCCCTGCCGATGGTGAAGGTCGGCACCGACCATTTCTGGGACGGCGGCATCGTCTCGAACACGCCGCTGCAGCATCTCTTGGACCAGGAGGACAGCCTCAATTCGCTGGTGTTCCAGGTCGACCTGTTCAGCGCCCGCGGAGCCTTGCCGCGCGACATCCAGGACGTGATGGCCCGGCACAAGGACATCATGTATTCCTCGCGCACGCGCCACAATACCGACGTCTACCGCAAGACGCACAATCTGAAAGCGCGCCTGCACAAGGCGCTGTCACGAATTCCCGACGATCAGCTGTCCGACGAAGAGCGTCAGATCAAGGCCAGCATCGGCAATCTGCCCGAGATCGCGATCCTGCAACTGATCTACCAGCAGAAGGCCTATGAAGGCGACGCCAAGGACCACGAATTCTCGGGCACCTCGATGCGCGAGCACTGGATGAGCGGCCACGAGGACACCAAACGCACCCTGAAGCGCCGCGACTGGATCCGGATGCCCGACGAAGGCATGGGTATTGTGATCCACGACGTGCATCGGGAGAACGAGGCGTAGCTCGACTATCGTCATTGCCGGGCTTGACCCGGCAATCCATCTTTCTTCGAATGAATCGCGATTGTCCGCTAGCGCGGGCGATGGATACGCGGGTCAAGCCCGCGTATGACGAGTTGAGTGCGCGGCAACCACCTACGGCCTGATGGCCATGTTCGTCGCCGGCCCCGTCGTGAGGACCCGTTCAGCCAGCCGCGCGAATTCGCACAATAGCGAGCGCGTCTTGCGGGGATCGATCACTTCCTCGACCCAGAATTTTTCGGCCGAGCGGAACGGCGAGCGCAGCTTGTTGAGACGGTCCTCGATCTCTTTCAGCTTTGCCGCCGGGTCTTCCGCGGCATCGATGTCGGCGCGATAGGCGGCCTCGATGCCGCCCTCGAGCGGCAGCGAGCCCCAATAGGCCGAGGGCCAGGCGTAACGCATCGAATAGCGGTTGGCCGGCTGGTGCACGACGCCGGCGACGCCGAAGGCGTTGCGCACGATGATGGTGCACCAGGGCACGGTGCTCTGGTTGACGGCGGCCATCGCGCGCACGCCGTGCCGGATGGTCGCCGACTTCTCGGCCTCGAGCCCGATCATGAAGCCCGGGCAATCCATCAGATAGACCACCGGCAGATGGAAGGTTTCGGCGAAGTCGACCCAGCGCACCACCTTCTGGCAGGCCTCCGCCGTCCACGACCCGCCATAGTGGAAGGGATCGCTGGCGAGCAGCAGCACCGCGCGGCCTTCGAGACGCGCGAGGCCCGTGATGATCGGGCGGCCGAAATTGGCGTTGACCTCGAAGAACGAGCCCTTGTCGACGACGGCGTCGATGATCGGGCGCATCTTGTAGACCTGACGGCGGTTGCGCGGTACCGCCTTCATCAGCGCTTCCTCGGCGCGCTCCGGATCGTCGGTGCAGGGCGTGGTCGGCGGCAGCTCGTAGACCGATGACGGCAGATAGGACAGGAAGCGCCGGGCGCGCTCGAACGCCTCTTCCTCGGTATCGACGGCATCGTCCACACCGCCGGCGCGGGTCTGGATGTCAGCGCCGCCGAGTTCCTGTTTGGTCAGGTCTTGGCCGAGACGCTTCACGACCGGCGGCCCCGCGACGAACATCGCCGAGTTCCTGGTCATGACCGAATAATGGCTCGCCGCCAGCCGCGCCGCGCCGAGGCCCGCGACCGAGCCGAGGCCGAGCGCCACCACCGGCACGCGCGCCATGTTCGCCGTCGTGAACCAGTACCAGCGCGTGCCGCCGACGCCGCCCGGCAGATTAGCGGCCCCTCGCGTCTCGATCGTCTTCACCGAGCCGCCGCCGCCCGAGCCTTCGATCACGCGGATGATCGGCAGGCGGAAATCATGCGCCATCTCCTCGGCCATCAGCGGCTTGGCGGAGATCGAGGCGTCGGCCGAGCCGCCGCGCACGGTGAAATCGTCGCCAACGACGACCACCGGACGGCCTTCGACCTTGGCCCGGCCGAACACGCAGTTCGCGGGCGTCAGGTGCTTGAGTTCGCTGTTCTCGTCATATTCGGCGATGCCGGAGATGGCGCCGATTTCGTGGAAGGACTTCTGGTCAACGATCTTGTCGATGCGCTCCCGAACGGTGAGCCGGCCCTGGTCATGCTGACGCTTGACCTTGTCAACGCCTCCCATCTCGCGCGCGAACGCTTCGCGCCGGGCGAGGTCGTCGAGTTCCGGCTTCCAGTTCATTCGTATCCTCCGCCTTGATGATTTTATTATTGTTATGCACTGACACCGGAAGCGCTTTTCTTTCCAGCCGGTTGGTGAAGATGTCGCCGTCGGCGCCTTCGAGCAGACCGCCGAGCGCAGCCCCCAGTTCGACCATCACCGGCGCCACGTCGCGGTGCACCCGCTTTTCATCGAACATCGCGGACAACAGACCGATCGTCGCGACGACGTAGGTTTGATATTGCGGCGACCACAGCGGCACGGCGCAACCGTTGATGTGCGGGCTCCAGGTGCCGCAGGCCACGACATAGCCGTGTTCGCGCAGATGACGGCGATTGTCCTCGATGCGCGACTTCAGCATCCGCGCGCTATCCGGCATCTCGCGTTCCATTTCCACGATGAGCGCATCGCCGACATCGTCGTCGAGCGCCGCGGTGTAGGCGTGGCCCGCCGCCGTGCTCGCCATCGCAATGCGGCTGCCGGTGGTCTCGTGCAGGCCGAGCGCATTCGCGGCGCGGGCGAACTCGAGATAGACCAGTTGAAAACGATCGGGGATCACGAAACCGACGGTGCCCGGCAATTGCTCGGCGACATCCTGCAACCGCAACCGGATCAGATTGCGCAGCTGCAATCCCTTCATCATCGAGGTGCTCATCGCCACCGCGCTCGGGCCGATGCGGTACTTCTGGTCGCGCGGCAGATAGACCAGCTGACCCATCCGCGTCAGCGTGTGCGTCAACCGCGACACCGTCGATCGCGGCAGACCGCAGCGATTGGAAATTTCGAGATTGCCGAGTCGGGCTTCGTGACCCTCGAAGCAGCGCAGGACATCGAACGCCCGCGACACCACTTGGATCACATCGCCCTCGCCCGCCAGATCGCTGGCAAGCATTCCCTGTTTGCTAAGCCGCTCTGAGCGTCTTCCCATATTTTGGCTCCGTTCCGCCCTGCGGAATAAAATTCCACTTGCAGATCAAGCTACCTCAGGCAATCTGCAGCCACAACAAAAAGCCGTTCGCGGGACGAAATTGTCACGTCACACGGTACCGGAGGGTGGCATGCCAGAGATCAAGATTGTGACCGAAGTCGCCGGACGCGTGTGCGCGCTGGCTGCAGAAGCTGGAGCGAGTGTCGGTGACGGCGACGAGATTGCATTCGTCGAAGCGATGAAAATGGAAATCCCGGTAACGTCGACAATTACCGGGAAAATCAAGGCAATTCTGGTCAAACTCGACGACGTGATCGCTGAAGGACAGGTGGTCGCGATCGTCGAAGCTTAGCTCTTTCGCGCTCATACTTTTGATGCGTGACGATCTGTCCGCCAGTGCAACTGGCATAATGGTGGACGTGAACGTGCTCGGACGTTGCCATAGCAATGCTGCGATGACATCATCCTAATCAGAAAAAGTTTCATCTAGCGAAACAATTTGGGGGAAACATGAACCGTCGACTGTCGAACTTTGCGCCTGCCGCACTCGCAGGCATCTCGCTCATGGCGTTTGCGCCGGCGCTGGCCCAGGACGTCAAGCTGCCGCCGACCATGACGTTCACCGCCTATGACACCGGTACCGCCGGATTCAACATTGCGGTCGCCGTCGGCAAGATGATGAAGGACAAATACGGCACCGACCTGCGGGTTCTCCCGGCAGGCAATGACGTGGCGCGCCTCGCGCCCTTGCGCGCCGGTCGCGCGATGTCTTCGGCGATGGGGTCCGGCACCTATTTCGCGCAGGAAGGCATGTTTGAATTCGGCGCCAAGGAATGGGGGCCGCAAGCCTTGCAACTGGTGCTCTCGTCGGTCGACTGCAACGCAGGTTCGCTCGGCGTCGCCCGCGATACCGGGGTCAAGGAGGTCAAGGATCTCCGCGGAAAGCGGGTCGGATTCGTCGTCGGCTCCCCGGCGCTGAACCAGAATGCGCTTGCGATCCTGGCGTTCGGCGATCTCAAGCAGAGCGACGTCAAGGCGGTGGAATTCTCCAGCTATGGCGCGATGTGGAAGGGCTTGATCAACAACGACGTCGACGCTGCCTTCGCGACCACCATCACCGCCCCTGCAAAGGAAGCCGAGACCTCGCCGCGCGGCATCGTCTGGCCCCCGCTCCCGCACAGCGACAAGGCTGGTTGGGAACGCGTCAAGAAAGTCGGTTCGTTCTTCTTCCCGCACGTCGCCACCTGCGGCGCCGGCATTACGAAGGAAAAGCCGATCGAACTCGGAAACTATCCGTATCCCATTTTCGTCGTCTATGGATCGCAGCCGGCTGATCAGGTCTATGCCGTGACCAAGGCGATGATCACGGGCTACGACCTTTACAAGGACGCTGCTGCCGGCGCCGCCGGTCTAGCGGCCGACCGCCAGACCAAAAACTGGGCGGTGCCCCTCCATCCCGGCGCGGTGAAGGCGATGAAGGAAGCCGGCCAATGGAGCGACGACCAGGAGGCGCACAACAATGCGCTGTTCAAGCGGCAGGCCGTTCTGGCCGCGGCGTGGGCCGACTACGGCAAAGCCAGCCCGCCGTCGGATGAGAAGGCATTCCTGGATGGCTGGATGAAGGCTCGCGCCGCAGCCCTTGCCAAAGCCGGCATGCCGAACGGATTCGAATAGACCATCGCAAACCCGCGCACGACCGATCGCCCGCAACTATTGGAACAGATGAATGACGCTTCCTCCATCCGATAGAGCGCAGCAGCCGCGCGCCGTGTCGTCGCCGACCGGCGGCGGCCCGGCCGAGCCGGCCAAGGTCGAGTTGGCCGATCCGCTGGTCGCGGTAGCCGACCTGCAGGAAGCCGAGGTCTCGCGCATCCGAACGCTGAAAGGCGGCTGGCGCTGGTTGCTGATCGTCCTGACCGCGGTGACGATCCTGCTCTGCGTGAACCAGCAATTCTCATTGCGGTTCTTCATCGACTACACGCAGCTCAACACCGAATATTTCTATCTGCTGATCGCGTTGATGCTGCCTTTTACGTTCCTGATATTTCCAGGTTCGGAGAAGGCAAGCATCGAGCGAATGCCCTGGTATGACATCGCGCTGTTCCTGCTGACATTCGGTGCGGCGATCTACCTGATGATGAACGTCCGCAAGGCGGCGTCGGCAGGCTGGGAATTCGGCGGCGCGCCGACGCCGGTGATCGCAGCCGGCCTGGTGATGTGGTTCGTGCTGATGGAGGCGTTGCGGCGCACCGGCGGCTGGAGCCTCCTGCTCAGCGTGCTTCCATTCACGCTGTATCCGATGTTCGCCGATTCCAAATGGCTTGGACCATTTCGCGGCACCCAATCGAACCTCGAACAGACCACCGCCTATCACACGCTGTCGGGCGAAAGCCTGCTCGGCATTCCGGTCCAGGCCTTCGCCGACACGGTGATCGGCTTCCTGGTGTTCGGCACCGCGTTGATGATGACCGGCGCCGGCAAGTTCTTCATCAATATCGCATTCGCGATGTGCGGAACGTTCCGCGGCGGCGCGGCAAAGGTCTGTGTCTTTGCCAGCGGCCTGCTCGGCACCGTCGGCGGCAGCATCGTCTCCAACGTGCTGACGGCCGGCACGATGACCATCCCGGCGATGAAGAAGACCGGCTTTACACCATCCTACTCCGCCGCGATCGAAGCCTGCGCCTCGACCGGCGCCGTTCTGGCGCCGCCGGTGCTCGGCGCCACCGCGTTCGTGATGGCGCAGTTCATGAACACCAGCTATGCCGACGTCGCGCTGGCGGCGACCATCCCCTCGATCCTGTATTATGTCGGCCTGTTCGCGCAGGTCGACGCCTACGCCGCGCGTCACAAGCTGAAGGGGCTGCCGCGGGAGGAGCTCCCGCGCTTCTGGGATGCCTTCAAGGAAGGCTGGTACTACCTCTTTGTCATCGCGATCCTCGTGGTCATGCTGCTGCACTTCAAGCGCGAAAGTCACGCGCCGTTTTACGCATCCGTGCTGCTGGTGATCCTGCATCAATGGTCGGGACCGGCGCCATGGAAGCGCGGCAATACGGCGGTGCTCGTCCTCTCGATCGTCGCGACCGGGCTGATGTTCTGGTTCGACGTGCTCAACGCGATCCTCTGGGGCATGTGCCTGCTCGCCGCGCTCAACGAATTCTTTCCGGGCAAGAACTGGGGCGGCGCGCGCTGGCTGCAGTTCCTCGAACTGAACGGCAAGACCTTCGTCGAGCTGATCGCCATTCTCGCTGGCTGCGGTCTCCTGATCGGTGCGTTCTCGCTCACCGGCGTGATTTCAAGCCTTGCCAACGATTTGCTGAACATCGCCGGCGGCGACGCGTTCCTCCTGCTCATCATGTGCGCGTTCACCAGCCTGATCCTCGGGCTCGGGCTGACCACGACGTCCTGCTACATCTTCCTCGCGATCCTGGTGGCCCCTGCGCTGGAAAAGCTCGGGCTCAACAAGATGGCCGTGCACATGTTCATCTTCTACTGGGGCATGCTGTCGGCGATCACGCCACCGGTCGCCATCGCCTCGTTTGCCGCGGCCGGCATCGCCGGTGCGCCCGCGATGAAGACGGGCTGGGAGAGCATGTGGGTGGGCAGCATCATCTATTTCATCCCGTTCTTCTTCGTGCTGAACCCCGCATTGCTGCTGCAGGGGAACAACCCCTATCTGGAAGCGATCGGGCTGACGGGGTTGGCCTGTTTCGGCATCATCTTCATATGCGGCGGCATCCAGGGCTATCAGGCCTATGTCGGCGACCTCCGCGGCGCCGGCGCACTGGAATGGCCGCTGCGCGTGCTGCTGGTGATCGGCGGCTTCGTGATCGCGACACCCGGCGGCGGCATCATGCCGATCTCGCAATTGCAGATCACCTGCCTTGGCCTCGCCATCCTGATCCCGACCGTGCTGGTCGCCTTCCTGTTGTGCCGGCGCCAAAGTCTGTTGCCGAACCAGTTGCGCGCCCCGTGATTGCGCGGCAAAACGGTAGGCGATGAAAGTATCGCCCACCGGCGCCCCGGCCTGGACCAGTTCGAAACCGCCTTTGCTGCGGTTTCTCGACGGCTGTCATGCCGAATACCTGCCCGAGACCAGCGGGGCGGTCGCCGACTACATCCCTGAGCTCGGCAAGGCCGACCCTGCCCATTTTGGCATCAGCCTCGCGACCCTCGACGGCCATGTCTACGAGGTCGGCGACACGCAGGTGCCCTTCACCATTCAGTCGATGTCAAAGCCCTTCGTGTTCGCGCTGGCGCTGGATACGCTGGGCGCCGCACGCGTGGAGAGCGTGATCGGCGTCGAGCCTTCTGGCGATCCCTTCAACTCGATCCGCCTCAACGCCGAGAACCACCCGTTCAATCCGATGGTGAACGCCGGCGCGATCGCCTGCTCCGGGCTGATCCATGAGGCCAAGGGCGACGGCGCGTTCGAGTACATCCGCCAGGCCTTGGGACGTTTTGCCGGACGTGAGCTTGACGTCGACGACGCCGTGTATTCGTCCGAGAGCCTGACCGGCGACCGCAACCGGGCGATCGGCTATCTCCTGCGTACCAACGCCGTCATCACGGACAATGTCAGCTCGGTGCTGGAGGTCTATTTCCGCCAATGCGCGATCCTGGTCAACGCGCGCGACATCGCCGTGATGGCGGCGACACTGGCCAATCGCGGCATCAATCCGGTCACCGGCGAACAGGTGATGAGCGCTTACGCGATTTCGCGGACGCTGTCGGTCATGACCAGTTCCGGCATGTATGACTACGCCGGCGAATGGATCTACCGCGTCGGCATCCCCGCCAAGAGCGGCGTCGGCGGTGGCATCCTCGCCGCCTTGCCGGCGCGGATCGGGCTCGGCAGCTATTCGCCCAAACTCGACAAGCACGGCAACAGCGTACGCGGCATCAAGGTCTGCGAGGCGCTGTCGGCGCATTACGACCTGCACATGCTCAACCGCAGCGACAATGCGCGCAACGCCATTATTGCCGATTACGATATCGGCGAAAATCCGTCACGGCGCAGCCGCCGCCCGCACGAGCAAACCATCCTCGCCGCGCACTATCAGGACGTCCGCGTCATCGAGCTGATGGGCACGCTGTCGCTGTCGAATGTCGACTATATTGCGCGCCGGCTCGTGGCCAAGCCACTCCCGCAATTCGTCATCTTTGATTTTCGCCGGGTCACGTCGATGACCCCGGCGGGCGCCCGGCTGCTCGCCGAGGAGTTTCGCGAGCTGGCGGCCTATCAGGTCACGGTGATCGTGTCCGGCATCAAGCGGGCCGACGCCGAATGGCAGCCGATTGCGGAGCGGACCGGCAGCCTGCCGAACATGCGGTACTATTTCCTGCTCGATGCCGCAATCGAATGGGCGGAAGACCAGGTGGTGTTTCGCCACGGCGGCTCGATCGATTTTTTCGAGACGACGGAACTGTCCGAACAGCCGCTGCTGGCGGGATTGACCGACGAAGAACTGACCGATCTGAACTCGCTCTGCAGCATCACGACCTACCAGCCCGGCGAAAAGATCATCGCGTCAGGCGATCCCGCCACCTCGCTGTTTTTCCTGCGCAGCGGCGTGGTTCACGTCACCCTGCCCGACGGCATCCGGCTGGCGACGCTGACCGCGGGAATGCCGTTCGGCGAGATGGCCCTGCTGGAGCCACGCCGCTCCGCCGACGTGCTGGCCGATATGTCGGCCACCGCCTTTGAGGTCCCGCTCCGCGATTTCGAACGTTTTCGTGAGCAGCATCCCCGCGCCGGCGAGCGGATCATGCGCAACCTCGCGCAACTGCTCGCCGACCGCCTGATCCTCGCCAACGCCAAGGTGAATTTGCTGACGTCGAATTAGATCTTTCCGCGCCCGCTTTTCTCCGCAGCACGCTTCAAGGCCTCAGCGAGCGCGCCCCCGCCAGATTCCTGGGCCTTGCGCGGCGCCTGTGACGTCATCGATGCCTTCGAGTATTCCCGCATCTTGCTGTCCGACAGCTTTGGGCCCTTGTCGCCGACCTCGTCGTCGAGACGCAATGTCAGTGCGATGCGCTTGCGGGCGACCTCGACCTCCAGCACTTTCACCTTGACGATGTCGCCAGGCTTCACCACCTCGCGCGGATCCTTGATGAAGGTTTTCGACATCGCCGAGATGTGCACCAATCCATCCTGGTGCACGCCGATATCGACGAAGGCACCGAACGCCGCGACGTTGGTCACGGTGCCCTCGAGGATCATGCCGCGCTTGAGATCCTTGATCTCCTCGACGCCCTCCTTGAACACCGCCGCCTTGAACGCCGGGCGCGGATCGCGGCCGGGCTTTTCCAGCTCGCGCAGGATGTCGGTCACCGTGGGTAGACCGAAGGTGTCGTCGACGAAACTCTGCGGCTTCAACTGGCGCACGATCTCGGCATTGCCGATCAGCGCCTTGATGTCGCTCTTGGTCGCGGTCAAAATCTTGCGCACCACCGGATAGGCTTCCGGATGCACGCCGGAGGCATCGAGCGGATCCTCACCGCCCTGGATGCGCAGGAAGCCGGCGCACTGTTCGAATGCCTTCGGGCCGAGCCGCGGCACTTCCTTCAGCCCCTTGCGCGACTTGAACGGGCCGTTGGCGTCGCGGTGCTGCACAATGCTTTGCGCCAGACCCGCGCCGATGCCCGACACCCGCGCCAGCAGCGGTGCGGACGCCGTGTTGGCATCGACGCCGACGGCGTTGACGCAATCCTCGACCACGGCATCGAGCGAACGTGCCAGCTTCGATTCGCCAAGATCATGCTGGTATTGCCCGACGCCGATCGCCTTGGGGTCGATCTTCACCAGTTCAGCCAAGGGATCCTGCAGGCGCCGCGCGATCGAGACTGCGCCGCGCAGGGTGACGTCGAGCTCGGGCAATTCCTCGGACGCAAAGGCCGAGGCCGAATAAACGGAAGCGCCCGCCTCCGACACGACGATCTTCGACATGTTCAGGTCCGGCAGCAGCTTGACCAGCTCGGTCGCCAGCTTGTCGGTCTCGCGCGACGCGGTGCCGTTGCCAATCGCAATCAGATCGACGCGGTGCGCGACCGCGAGCTTGCCAAGGGTTGCCATCGCCGCGTCCCACTGCCGCTGCGGCTCGTGCGGATAGACCGCCGTGGTCGCCACCACCTTGCCGGTGGCATCGACGATGGCGACCTTGACGCCGGAACGGAAGCCGGGATCGAGCCCCATGGTGACGCGCGCGCCTGCGGGCGCCGCCAGCAACAAATCGCGCAAATTCGAGGCGAACACCCGCACGCCTTCGGTTTCGGCATTGGTCCACAGCCGCATGCGCAGGTCGATGTTGAGATGCACCTGGATCTTGGTGCGCCACGCCCAGCGTGCGGTCTCGAGCAGCCAGCGGTCGCCGGGGCGACCCTGGTCCGAAATCAGGAAGCGCTGCATGATCTTCAATTCATAGGCGCTCGGCACGTTGGCAACCGGGACTTGCGCGTCGGGCAGGATCTGCAGCTCGAGGATTTCCTCCTTCTCGCCGCGGAACAGCGCGAGGATGCGGTGCGACGGCAGCTTGTGCAGCGCTCCGTTATACTCAAAATAGTCCTTGAACTTCTCGCCTTCGAGCTTCTTGCCCTTGCGCACGGTCGAGGTCATTACCCCATTCGACCACATTTCCTCGCGCAGCTTGCCGATCAGGTCGGCGTCCTCCGCGAACCGCTCCACCAGAATGGCGCGCGCACCTTCGAGCGCGGCGGCGACATCGGCCACCTGCTTTTCGGCATCGACGAAACCGGCGGCCACCACCTGCGGATCGTTTTGCGGCTGTGTCAGCAGCAGTTCGGACAGCGGCTCAAGCCCGGCTTCCCTGGCAATCTCCGCCTTGGTGCGGCGCTTCGGCTTGAACGGCAGATAGATGTCTTCCAGCCGTCCCTTACTGTCGGCGGCCATGATCGCGGCTTCCAGCGCGGCATCGAGCTTGCCCTGCTCGCGGACCGAATTAAGGATCGCAACGCGGCGCTCTTCCAGCTCCCGCAGATAGGTCAGGCGTTCTTCCAGGGTGCGCAATTGGGCGTCATCGAGCCCGCCGGTGATTTCCTTGCGATAGCGCGCCACGAACGGGACCGTGGCGCCGCCGTCGAGCAACGTGACCGTCGCCTCGATCTGCTGCTCGCGAACGCCAAGCTCTTCTGCGATCTGTCGATTGATGTTTGCCACGCAACCTCTTTCCAGACTGGCCGCGGCGGAATGATGGCCGCGGGACGCCGCTTATGGACTACCACGGATCGATTCATCAACCCGCCAGGGCCGCGAAAACGCAAAGAAATTGATCTGTGGATCAGCGTGGCCGGATTGCCGGAATCGTTGGGTCAAGTCCCTATTAACGGGCCAATATATGTGTGGATCGACGGCCCGGTAATGTGTAGACGGACGCTTCCCCTGGGAGCGTCCATGTCCATTTGCGGTCTAGATTTCGGAACGTCGAATACGACGCTCGGCACCATCGAAGGCGAAGCGCCGGTCCTGGCGGAGCTGGAAGCCGGCTACACCACGATTCCCAGCGCGATCTTCTATGAGGTGGACGGCGCGGTCCTGATCGGGCGCAAGGCCATCGCCGCCTATGTCGACGGCGCCCCCGGCCGCCTGATGCGCAGTCTCAAATCGGTGCTCGGAACCTCGCTGATCGACGAAACCACCCGCCTCGGGCGCCAGCGGACCGGCTTTCGCGACGTGATCGCCTATTACCTCGGCGCGGTGAAGCGGCGCGCGGAACAAGCTACCGGCCTAGAACTGCGCGATGTCGTGCACGGCCGCCCCGTGCATTTCGTCGACAATGCGCCGGACGCCGACCGCAAGGCGGAAGAGACGCTGCGCCAGATCGCGCGAGAAGTCGGCTTCGACGACGTCACCTTCCAATTCGAGCCGATTGCCGCGGCGCTGGATTATGAGCGCCAGATCGAACGCGAAGAAGTTGCCCTGATCGCAGATATCGGCGGCGGCACGTCGGATTTTTCGATCGTGCGGCTCGGGCCCGAACGCCACGCCAAGGCCAACCGCTCAAGCGACATTCTCGCCAATGACGGCGTGCGGATCGGCGGCACCGATTTCGACCGCCAGCTCAGCCTCGGCGTCGTGATGCCGCTGTTCGGCTTCGGCAGCGCCATGAGCCGCGCCGGGCTCGACGTGCCCTCAAGCTATTTCCACGACCTCGCGACCTGGTCGAGCATCAACCGCATGTATGAGCCGCGCGTGCTCGCGGACATCCGCCAGGTCCGGCGCGAGGCCAGCGAGCCTGAATTGCTCGACCGGCTGGCGCGCGTGGTCGAGGAACAGCGCGGCCACACGCTGTTGATGGAGGTCGAGGAAGCCAAGATCGCCCTGTCGGACAAGCGCCGCGCCGACATTCCGCTGGAATGGGTGATGCCCGGCCTCAACGCTGGCATCAGCCGCCCCGATCTGGTCAGCCATACCGGTCAACTGGCCGAGCGTATCGCCGCCCGCATCAAGAATTGCCTCACGCAGGCCGGGCTTGGGCCTGAGGACATCGACGCTGTCTTCCTGACCGGTGGTTCGGTGCAGCTCGCCCATGTCCGCAATGCGATCAGGAAGGCGGTGCCGGCGGCCCGTCTCGTCGAAGGCGACACGTTTGGCGCGGTCGGCAAAGGACTGACGCTGGAGGCGCTGCGGCGATATGGGCCGCGGGCCTAGGCTCATCCCACGGTCGGCCGCCGCCATTCCATCACGACGAACCAGGGCACCCGTCGAAAACGCTCCTGATGCGCGGCGTCGCCGGATACGGGCCCGGGCTCCGCGAAAAACGTCAGTTGCAGGCCGCTTTCGAGCAAGGCCGTCATGTAGGCGCCAAGCGGCCGGTGCCAGTTTTGGATGCGTATTCCCGCCCATTCGAACCAGAATGGAAACTCTTCGAGGTAACGATCGACGGGAAAGTGAAGATGGTGTCCTTCCGCATCTTTCACCCACCCCCGATCGGCGCTGGCTGATGTGAAGCCCGTGAGGTTTGCGATCAGCAGCGAGCCGCCGGGTTTCAGAACCCTGGCCATCTCGTTGATCGCCGTTCTGAAATCGACGATATCGATCAGCGTGAGGTAGCTGACCACCAGATCGAAGCTTGCCGCCTCGAATTCCAATCGCTCGGCATTGCCGGACCGGTAGTCGCCGGATGGATCGCGCTGCCTTGCTACCTCAAGCAATTGAAGGGTCGGATCGATCCCGGTCGCTGCGATGCCGGCGGCCTTCAGCATCCTGCAGAAGCGGCCCTCGCCGCAGCCGACATCCAGCGCACGCTCGAACCGGCCTGCCGCCACGCGACTGAGTATGACCGGATCGAGCACGTGCTCGCGGCCCCAATCGCCGCGCTCGCCCATGGATTCGATCCAGGCTTGCGCTGAAAGCTCCCATCCGTTGCTCATGAGGGCACCCGCATCCGAACACAGTCGTTATTGAATGGAAGCCGACGGCAAACCATCGCCTCAGCGGCCAACTTCGCCAAGTTTGGTGGATGGCTCGTGCTGCGATTCCAGCCGGTTGCCGTGGCGGTGAACGAGGCGCCATTCGCCGGCCTCGCAGCAAAAGATATGCGTAACCCGATTGGACCAGCCGGTGATGCCTTCGACGTCGGCGACGCGTTGGTTTTCGAAGGTCTCGATATCGGTCACGTAGAACATCGCAGGGGTGACGACCTTGGAGATATTCTCGTGACGGACGGTTCCGCCCTTGAACCTCGCGCCGGCCCAGTCCCACCGCCGAGACACCGCTTCCCATCCCTTCTCGTAGCCGCCCCAGCCGTAGAAGCTGGTCGCTTCCGAGGTGTGCGAATAAAGCGCCTTGATCGCGGACACATCACCATTGGCAACTCTGGCCATCGCCTGATGTAGCCGGGCGATGGCCACGCTTACCGAGGCGTCGAGTTCCTCTTCAGCCATACTCTCGCCCACCTATGGAATCACTTCGGTCACCGGCTGCAGGTCGATGGCAAACGTCTCCAGAAACTTCGACGTCATGATGTAGAAGCCAACCGAAAGCTGCAGCTCGATCAGCGCGGCCGGCGTCAGTTTCGACGCAATGGCGTTGAAGGTCGCATCGGTCGGCTTGTGCAGCTTGACGATTTCATCGGTGAAGGCGAGCGCGGCGCGCTGCACCTCGTTGAAGCATGTGGCCGACTGCCAGTTTTCCAACGCCTCGTTCTGCTCGTCGCTGACGCCGACGTTCTTGCCGATACGCTTGTGCGCGACGATCTCGTAAGGCGCCTCGCACAGGATGCCGGTGCGGGTGATGGCAAGTTCGCGCACGACCGGATCGAGCTCGCCCTTGTGCCTGATCGCACCGCCCAGCCGGCAATATTGCTCGAAATAGCTCGGCGAATGCGCCATCATTCTGAAGATATTGGCATTGCGGTTCTTGCCGAGGATTTCGCGGGTACGATCGTTGTGTTTAGCGGGATCGCTGTATTCGATACGGGCCATTTCTCACCTTGTTTTCTTTGATTTTGCAGGCGGATCATGCCTTGCGGTTCCCTGCGGATCAACCAGACTATGCTCGGAAATCGCCACCACGCGCGCAAAATCCGGCTGCGCCTGAGCCAAAATGCCGCCGCATTGCTGTTCAAACTTGGTACGGTCGATGTTCGCTGAGTGGGGACTCAATCGAAGCGAACGATCGTCGCGGGGTGTTCCGAGTAAAAATAAACGGCCGTCCAGCACGCTTGTCGTGCAGCGATGAGCTATGCCCAAGTCTAGGGAGAAAGCATGAAGGAAGCCACCAAAAGGGCGGCCTCGGAGGCGCTTGCGCAAATGCTGGCGGTGACGGCAATGCTCGTCATCGCCAGCGTCATCTTCTACGCGCGGTGAAACCGCGGTTTGTGAGTGAAAGCGTTACGAAGCAATCCAGAAAACATCCGTTCCGCGTCACTCTGGATTGCTTCGGAGCTTTGCATTTTGTTTTGACGCGTTTTCTTGACGCGAACCGGTGTCCCCCCCGGATCAAGTCCGAGGGCATGCTTCGCTCGAAAACGCTATGCTTCATTTTGCCTTTGCGAAATAAGGAATCAGCCGCCCGGCAAATGGCTGATAGGTCGCGCTGACCTGATCGCCAATGGCCAGATTGTGGTCGCCATGGGCCATCATGCGAAACCCTTCCGGCGTATCGACCAGCAAAATATTGTAGGGAACGTGCGCGCGGGTCTCCGGCGTTGCGGCGCGGCAGACCAGCGAGGTCGCGTAGACCGTCCCTGCTCCACTTGCGGATTTCTCCGCCGGATCCGGCGCGCCACAGGCCGCGCAAAAGCTGCGACGGAAATATTGCACCTTCCCGCAAGCCGCGCAGGATTGGTAGACGATGCCCTCGCCGCCCTTGGTCCAATCCGCGTTCATCGCACCCGCTCCAGGAACATGCTGACATGCGACGACAGCACGCCGCCGTCGCCGTGCAATAGCGCGATCGAGGCATCTCGAACCTGGCGATTTTCAGCGCGCCCCGTCATCTGCAGATGGGTTTCGACCAGATGCGCCATCGCGCCGCCGACGCCGCAATGGCCGTAACTCAGCAGACCGCCATGGGTGTTGAGCGGCATCTCACCGTCGCGGCCGAAGTACCCTGCCCGCACCTTTGCCGCCGCCTCGCCGCGTTTGGCAAGGCCGAGGTCCTCCAGCAGCATCGCCAGCGTGATGGTGAAACTGTCGTAGACGGCAGCATAGCGCACGTCGGAGATCGTTAGGCCGGATGCGGCTTTGGCTTTCGCGATCGAAATCTCGGCGCCGAGCTCGCTCAAGGCCGGTGCCGCCGTGACATGCTGATGGGTATGTGCCTGTGCGGCACCACGCACGCGGATACCAGTCGCGCCGGTCGCCTCGCGACTGATCACAAATGCCGCTCCACCATCGGACACCGGGCAGCAGTCGAGCAGCTTAAGCGGCATCGCCACCGGCTTTGACGCCATCACGTCGGCGACCGTAATCGCCTCATGGAACTGGGCGCCGGGATGTGTCAGCGCGTGCGCTCGCATCAGCACAGCGAATTCGGCGAGGTCTTGCTGGGTGACGCCATATTCGTGCATGTAGCGCGACGCGACGAGGCCGTAATAGGCCGGGATCGTCGGCCCCAGCGTCACCTCATAGTCGGGGTGGCCGACCTGCGCCAGCGCCTGAATCGAGGCGTCACGGCTCTGCCCGGTGAGACGATTTTCGCCGCCGACCACCAGCACATGTTTTACGATTCCCGCATCGACCAGGTGATGCGCCAGCATGGTCATCGCGAGCCCGGTCGCACCGCCGACCTGTACGGCGTGGGCGTAGGACGGCCGGATGCCGAAATGCTCGGCGAACACCGTTGCCAGCATGATGTGCGGCGAAACCGTGCTGTAGCCGCAGAGGATGCCGTCAATTTCCGAGCGCTTCAGCCCGGCATCGGCAATCGCCATCTCGGCTGCCTTGCTCATGAGATCGAGCGAGGACGAGCCTTCGTGCTTGCCGTATGACGTCAGTCCGACACCGGTGATGAAGCTCATGGTCGTCCCCCATTGTCATTCCGGGGCGCGCGAAGCGCGAGCCCGGAATCCATTTCGCCGCCGTCGCAAGTGGCCCAATGGATTCCGGGCCTGCGCCTTACGACGACGTGGGGTAATCGTATGGCCATCCTCAATACGACTTCGGCAACCCCAGCACCTTCTCGGCGATAAAGCTGAGAATAAGCTGCGGGCTGATCGGGGCGATGCGCGGGATCAGGGATTCCCGCAAGTAACGCTCGACGTGATATTCCTTGGCGTAACCAAAGCCGCCATGGGTCATGACGGCCTGCTCGCAGGCATGGAAGCCGGCTTCGGCCGCCAGATATTTCGCGGCATTGGCCGCCGGGCCACACGGCATGCCCTGATCATATTGCCAGCCGGCGGAAAGCACCATCAGCCATGCGGCTTCCAGCTCCATCCAGTTCTTGGCGAGCGGGTGCTGGATGCCCTGGTTCATGCCGATCGGACGATTGAACACGATGCGGTTTTTGGCATAGGCCGACGCGCGCGACAGCGCGACCTGGCCGAGGCCGACGGCTTCGGCTGCGATCAGGATGCGCTCGGGATTCATGCCGTGCAGGATATATTCGAAGCCGCGGCCTTCCTCGCCGAGGCGATCCTCGACCGGGATTTCAAAATTCTCGAAGAACAATTCGTTGGAATCGACAGGCTTGCGGCCCATCTTCTCGATCTCGTGCACGGCGACGCGCTGCTTGTCGAAATCCGTATAGAACAGGCTGAGGCCCTGCGTCGGCGTCTTCACCTCTTCGAGCGGCGTGGTGCGCGCCAGCAGCAGGATCTTGTTGGCAACCTGGGCGGTCGAGATCCAGACCTTCTGGCCGTTGACGATGTATTTGTCGCCCTTGCGCACAGCGCGGGTTTTCAGCTGCGTGGTGTTGAGCCCGGTATTGGGCTCGGTCACCGCAAAGCAGGATTTGTCGCGCCCGTCGATGATCGGCGGCAGCATGCGCGTGCATTGTTCCTTGGTGCCGAACACGACCACGGGATTGAGCCCGAACACGTTCATGTGCACCGCCGACGCGCCCGACATGCCGGCGCCGGACTCCGAAATCGTACGCATCATGATCGCGGCATCGGTGATGCCGAGCCCCGAGCCGCCATACTCCTCGGGAATGCAGATGCCGAGCCAGCCGGCGTCGGCGAGCGCGCGGTGGAAGTCGGCGGGATAGCCGCCTTCCTTGTCCTTCTTCAGCCAATAGGCGTCGTCAAAGCGCGAACAGATTTTCCCGATCGCGTCGCGGATCGATTCCTGGTTGGCCGACAGCGCGAAATCCATGGTCTCGGTCCTTAGGTGTTTGATACGGTCTTGGTGACGCCGTCGCGAACCAGGGCGGCAATCTCGTCGACCGAGAAGCCCGCTTCCTGCAAGATCTCGGCGCTGTGCTCGCTCAGGCGCGGCGCCAGCCGCGTCATCTCCACCGGCGTTTCCGACCACCGCGCCGACGACCGCATGTTGCGAATCCGTCCCTCGGTCGGATGATCGATCACGGGAGCGAAATCAGTCGCTGTTATGTGCGGGTCCTGCAGCAGGCTTTCGAGGTCATGCATCGGCATGACAGGCACGTCGGCCTTCTCGAGGATGGCGGTCCACTCGGCCGTGCTCTTGGTCTCAAGGATGCGCGCCAGTTCGGCATAGACGGTGTCGATATTGGTGGCGCGGCCGGCAAAGGTTGCGAACTTCGGATTGCTGCGCAAATCGTCGCGGCCGGTGGCATGGAAGAAATTCTCCCACTGCTTGTCGTTGTAGACGATCACGCAGATGTAGCCGTCGGAGGTCTTGTAGGGCCGCCGGTCCGGCGACAGATGCCGGGCGTACCCGCCCTTGTCGAGCGGCGGCTCATAGGTGAGCCCGCCCATGTGGTCGCCCATCACAAAGCTCGCCATCGTCTCGAACATGGGGATATCGACGCGCTGGCCGCGGCCGGTGCGGTCGCGATCCACAAGACTGGCGCAGATCGCGCCGACCGCGGTGAGCCCGACGATGCGGTCGACCAGGGCATTGGGAACATAACGCGGCACGCCGTCGCCGGTCTGTGCCATCAACGCCGGCAGCGCGGTGGCGCCCTGGATCAGATCGTCATAGGCGGGTTTGGCTGCATAAGGCCCGTCCTGACCGAAGCCGAACACGCCGGCATAGATCAAACGCGGGTTGATTTTCGAGACCACGTCGTAGCCGAGCTGCAGCCGCGCCATCGCCTGCGGGCGCACATTGTAGACCAGCACGTCGGCCTTCGCGATCAGCCGCAGCACGGCGTCGCGCCCGGCCGGTTTCTTCAGGTCAAGGCAAATGCTGCGCTTGTTGCGGTTGGTGTTGAGGAACACCGGCCCCATGCCTGGATGCCGCGTTGGCCCGATCTGCCGCGTGACGTCGCCATCATGCGATTCCACCTTGATGATGTCGGCACCGTAATCGCCGAGCGTCTGGGTGGCAAAGGGCCCCATCAGCACGGACGTCATGTCGACGACCTTGATGCCTTTTAGCGGTCCCATGCCCAATTCGCTCCCGGATGTGGTTATTCCCCATCTAGTAACGGCAGGGTGAAACGAAGAGCAAGGGCGTCAGGGGTATGGGCGTATGCGTGGCGAAGCTCAATACTCCGCGTCGTCCCGGCGCAGGCCGGGATCTACCGTGTTAGCTGTCAAGAGGCGTTAGCGCCTTTCCAAGGCTGTCCGGACCTGATTACGGCATTGGCGAAGACGACAAGGCG